>JALSUP010000190.1 GCA_027071315.1 Sulfurovum sp. | reverse complement strand
GGCATTGGCTTTATGCTCCACTGCTTCAAAGGAGTCCTCTACAAATATAGAACTGTATTCACCAATACTCTTTGCCCAGCTTCTTAATCTCTCTGGATTCATTTTCTCATGAATATACTGATGGTCATTTGGCATATGCTCGTGCAAGGTTGAAGTCTCTCCTGGTGTCCTCAGTCTTGGGTGTGTAGCAATGATCTCGTTTTTAAAATAGATTCTTACATGCTGTGTGGAGTAGCGTACTTCAACCTGCTCTTTAATATATTTGAAGGGTACAGAGTAGTTACATTTCTCTAAGGTGATATGGTAATCCATATTGACTCTTGCAATTTTGAACTGTTCATAGATATGTTTGTTGGCAGGTAGTGAACGCAACTCAGGTTTGTCCAGCTCTTCAAAGAGTTGGGTACGGCTCTTACCTATGTGTTTCATCACTTTATTGTTGTACTTGTCGAGTATTACAGAGATTTTATCATTGGCTTCATTGACTGAGAATATTTTTTGATGCCTGAAGTGTGCGAGTATGTATCTTTGTATGGCTTGCACACCCTGTTCTGCCAAAGGCTTGTCCTTTGGTTTACGTGGACGTGCAGGTTCTACTCTCATATGGAAATGTCTTGCCTGTGCAGCATAGCTCTCATTGACGATGAGACCATGCTTCTTGTCATTGAAGATGATGGCTGATTTTAGATTGTCTGGCACTACTATGTCGGGTGTACCTCCAAAGAATTCATAGGCTAAGACGTGGGAGAGTATGAAGTCTTCCTGTTTTTGCGAAGGGGTGACATGTACAAAGGTGTAGCCACTGGCTCCAAGCACTGCAACAAAGACTTGTGCAGTAGTCATAGTACCGTCTTGTTGATCATAAATGGGAAGTGTCACACCGCTGTAGTCTACAAAGAGTTTCTCACCTGCGATATGTATCTGTCTCATGGATGGATTGAGTTTTTGTTTGTAGCGCCTGTAGTAGACTCTGAATTGTGTATACTCATAGCCATTACTACCGTACTGCTCTTTATAGGCTTCCCAAAGGAACATCAGAGTCACTTTGGTTTTATCTTTTTTGGATTGTTTGAGCTCTTGGGGGATGATGTTGTAATCAGGCATGACTTTACCTGATTTTACTGTAATACTTGTCTGTTCGCCAAAAAGTTTCAGTCTGAGTTGATCATCATTCAATACATTTAATGTATCAGAAGTAATATCACTTGTTTTATACCGTTTGATGTAATCCTGTACCGTTGTTCTAGCTACACCTGTAGCACCTTGTATCTTTCTCGAAGAGAGATCTGCAAGCAGATACAATCTCAACACTTCTCTGGTTTGTTTCATGGGTATGATCCTCATTTATCACCTTTGTATACTGGATACAAAGAGTGTAGTTAAATTCA
>JALSUP010000189.1 GCA_027071315.1 Sulfurovum sp. | reverse complement strand
AGCAATTATGGAAGAAAAATATGGAAAAATAACTATTTTATCGGGAATATTGGCGCTATAATTTTTTTAAATTGAAAACTGATAAAACAGGAAGGCTGGAGAAGTATTTTTAGAGGTTCCCTATACATGGTAAAGGTCGGAATATTCACGTAAATGTGGTAACGGTCATCTTCACGTTTGATCCACTTGATACGGTCCAGGTTAAGTTTGAGTTTTGCTACTTTGGACTGAGCACTTTCATTGAGTGCTTTACGTGTCATTTTCCCTATGAAGCCTGCTGCTTCCAAACCGTGTCTTGCCTGAAACTTTTTAACAGCATCAACAATGCAGCCTTTGTAACGATTGCCTGTTTCATTTCTATCACAGACATAATCACCCTCAATAGCCAGTCTTTTTCTCAATGCCGGTACTATCGAAGCGCTCATTCCCGGTTTTAGATTTTTAAAATCAGGGAGTTTTTCCCACCCGCCTTGCGCCGCAATACTCTGGTATCTTTTAAGTGCTTCAAGCATTCTGTCATAATGATGAAAAGCTGGTTTCGCTTGCGTAAATGCATGGTCAAGTGACTTATATTTGAGTGATTCTATCAGCAGAGATTCCGGTGTCTCCAAAATCTTGTGTACTGTCCAAAACCCATTTTTTCTTGTCCCCCGTAAAGTACGCTGAAACTTTTTCCAATCGATGTCTCCGTAGAGTGTGTGTGACATGAAGTTCTGGTAAAGCTTGGCCAATTCAAATTCTCTCTCACCGATCTTTTGTTTCTCTGTGGGTACTTCAGCATTTTTGAGTGTTTCATACTGCTTGTAGATCGTACTGTTTTTATCTAAGGTAATATCTGACTCGATCTTAGAGAAGAGTGTTTTTGTATAGGCTGTTAACCCCTTTTCGGTAATCCAAATTGGTTTAAAATCAAGCAGTTCATACATGGCTTTAAGTCTGTCATCTTTGTCTTTACCTATGAGTCTTGCTGCCAATTCCCGGTACTTTGCCTGTTTCGCTTCTGTGACAGAGAGGTTCATGTCCTGAGTAAATGTTTTATCAATAATTCTTTCATTGGAGATCTCATCGATCGCAGACATCACACTTTTTTCTGTCACCGCTTTTTGAAGAAGGCTTACGGCATTGTATTTACTCTTTTTGTTTTTCAGGATCGTGTCAATAGAATCACCATAAAGCTTCATAATGCCTATTTCCATTTTGGCTTTGTCTTCGAGTGAGTCTGAAGCAAATGCTTTGTTCTCGTCCGGCATCAGTTTTTTATAGGCTTTGACCAGGTCAGGGTAAAGCCCTTTTTTAAAGTCATCTTTTAACTCAGAGAGCAACATTTCACTGTGGTAAGTCAAATAATCCTTGTCGACCCAGATCGGCTCATAATTAATTGTTTTATAGAGATAATTCACTTTTTTGGAAGCATGTTCCAACTGCTTTTTCAACTCCACTTTAAAGTCTTTATTAAAGGCTTCTCTGTCCTGCTGTGCTACTTCCTGAAAACCTTCATTTGCAGAAAGACTGATAAAGCCCATCATCATGGCCAATACGATTATTTTGATCTTATTCATTTTTTTCCTTGTAAATACACTTCTCAGCGCTTATATTTTCTCGCTTTTAGCACCAGTTTCAGCATCATATTCTCTGATGTCTTCTTTAAACTGTTCTACTTCTTTTTTCAAGAACTGATTGTAGTGTCCACGCATGACTACCACAGGCATACCGATATGTGCCCATTTGAACAGTGGAGCAATGTCCTGTCGTCCCACATGAATACAGCCGTGAGACATCGCTGCTGTATGCCCCAGATGCAGTGCCTGTCCATCCTGCGTGAACTGAAGTTCAAAGTCCATATTGTTTACACCGTTTGCAGCAGGATGTGTTTTAGACATATGGAAACGTCGTTTTGCCAGTATTTTGAAGACATTGTTGTTGGTTTCGTGTCCGCCCACAGGGACCAGTTTTCCATTCTTTTTCTCCAAATGTCCACCACCTGCACCGGATGAAATTTTACCATGCCACCAGATGGTCCCGTCTCTGTCCACAGCATACATCTGTCCGTCAGACCCAGGCTCGCGTACGGAAACGACAATAAAGTCTTTACCGCTAAAGTCTTTTATATGCGGGTTTTTATGGTTGACATCGGTAAGTTCAAACTTGGTAGCTGAGAGTGCTTTGATATTCACTCTGTGTTTTCTGTACTCTGTTGCATTTACAATACTTGTCACTACGGCAATAAAAAGTAAAGCCGATACTATTTTTTTCATCTTTTTTCTCCCTGGAATCTCTTTAGGAAGATAGTAACAATTTAATGGTTATACTTCAATGATTGAGACTGTGTAAAAGTAATAAATCTACACAATTTATCATTTACCCAACACATAAACAGCGATAATGATAAATTGCTCTCTCTATCTCGATTCTCTATGCAAACTTTGTTATAATTATTCAAAAGATTCAACTAAAAAAACAAGGATACAGCATGACATACAGCAAAGTGACATTATTATCGCTCTTTTTTGCGGGAGCATTACTACTCTTTACAGGATGTGGTGAAACACCAGACCTTGATGGTGTGAGGGCTTCCAAAGGAGACTTCGTCTACAAAGGGCATAACTTCGGATCGAACAGAGATGCAGAATACAAGCAGGGTGTCAAAGACGGTTGTAAAACTTCCAGCGGGAATTATACGAAGAACCACTCACTCTTTAAGGCTGAAAATGATTACCATGTAGGCTGGGAACACGGACGAATACACTGTAAAGGCACGGCAAAGTAAGTTACACTTTTTTATTGATAAAATAGAGTGGGATACTGACAACCAGCAGTATGACCCACTGATACACGGCAACTACAGGAAAAGCCAATCCTGACTGTGCCTGGGGATGGATGTACATCGCATCGATAATCAAAAAAATCCCAGCTAACATCAGAATGGAGGATATACCTGCCATCACCATCAGGGCAATACTGTTTTTACTCCATTTTGTTAAAAGCATTGCAAAAAGATAGGGTGTGATGATCGTGAGCAGATACCCCGCTGTTCTAACTGAAAAAGATTGAGACAATCCAATACCCAGAGTGAGGATCAATCCTATCAAATTCATACCGTAAGAGAGATTTTTCATACTTTTATCCTTCATTACAAACTTTTATTTTTTTTTAAAATAGATAGACAATGTGTGGTGAAATGAAGGAAGTTTGTTTGTTATTCCCACGGAAATACCGTGAGAATAAGTTGCAAGATTAAATACTTATATTTAACTCG
Organism: Sulfurovum sp.; assembly: GCA_027071315.1. Classification (GTDB taxonomy): domain Bacteria; phylum Campylobacterota; class Campylobacteria; order Campylobacterales; family Sulfurovaceae; genus Sulfurovum. Next base: position 1,828 of record JALSUP010000189.1, on the reverse strand, counting down.
TCTCATACTAGAGATATATTACTTTTGTGTTCCTCTACGATAAATTTGGATATATGGCACTCCATCTATATCAAACTTTTCATCACTATCACTACTTACGTTTTGTGCTGATGAGTAACCTATAAAGTTAATCCGGTTTATTTGTATGATTTTATCTGGTTCAGATGAATTATAACCAATAACTTCTACCCTTGAATCTAGTGTCCAATCTACATCAATATATTGTGACCAAGTACCATCATCAGATACGGTGGTATCATATACTACTCCTGATTGGTGATTAATGATCTGAATACTATCTATATATGCTGCTAGTTTAGTTTCATCTCTAAACTGATTTGCAATATTTCCTTGCAATTCAATATGACTAATGAGGTCAAGTGACCCACCGACATTTGAACAATAATTAAGATCATGAATCGAACTTAAAATATTGGTTCTTCTGATGCCATAACTTGCCGTAAAACTTTTATCGTTATCGTATGTATCTGGGTACATTCCTACTATATTCACAGACAAATCTTTTGAAACGTATTTATCTTCTTCACTATCATATCCATAATTTCTAATTATTTGATCATTCATTACAAGCCCGCCAAATACCGATATATTGTTTTCTAGAATAATCATATTGACCAACTCATCAGAGTGTATTTTGATATACCTTTCTCGACAACGTGCTTCACTCAATAACTCTTTTGTCTCTTCCATCTGTATCTCTACAGGTTGCTTGTCTATCATGTGCTCGCTAAGTGCTTCTATCTCTACTTCACCTTCTGTCTGTGTAATATTTGACCAATCTTCTTTTTTTATCATAGTCACATTACTCTCTATAAATGCAAAAGTATCAAGTGCCACTACCTTATCATTCGTATTGGCAAGTGTAATAAGCGATCCACTTTTCAAATCATTTTGTCTAAAAAAAAACTGTGTTGTCTTATTGGGTTCAGTAGTAGTTGTCTTATCGGATTGAGTAGTAATTATTTTATCTAATTCAGCAGTAAAGGTATATTGTTTTTTTTTATGACTCTCATGTGTACTATTGTTAGTTGTCGATGTTACCACTACAGGAGTGAATGGATTGTCTCCTTTCACATGAAGCAATACAAAACTTGCATTACTATTTAGCTGTAATGCATCTTGCTTTAGCTGAACAGAAGTTGCCGAATAGGGAGATAACTTTCCGAAGGTTACACCTGTCATGAGGTCTAATTGACCATCATTCCATTGATCTTTAGAAAAAGTTTTTAGACTGTTTTCAAAACTAAACCCTGCGTCAGATTCATTGGGGTCTAACAAACTCATCTTTTGTTCATATAAGGTTGCCCAGTTGTAGTAGACAAAGCTTGAGGCTAAATTATCATCTAATGGAATACCAAAATCACATTCTGATATACTTGATTTTAGTGTGTTAATATCAGCTTCATAGGTTAGAGGATTAGTAAATATATCTTTTACTATGTCCTCTTTACAGTGATTTGCCAACATCTTCCAAAAAAGAAAATGTTTATAGCCCTTAAGATTATTTACAGTTTTGGTAGTTAACCCAAATTTAAGTATGTCTTCTAAATATGGATTTAATCCTGTATACTTTTTATAACTGTCTCCAAGATCAAAAGTCCCATAATCTTCAAACCATTTGGCTGTTCCTTCTGTTTTCCAGTTGGGAGCCGACTTTAGTACACCTAGAGATTTATTTTGTACTATTACGGCACTAACTAAACAGTCAAATCAAGATACCGCCGCATAAGCAATTTTTTCATGCTTAAAATAGTTAGAAACCCTTTGAGGACTATTGCTTAACATTGTCATAAAATTCTCTGTATTT
>JALSUP010000188.1 GCA_027071315.1 Sulfurovum sp. | reverse complement strand
TTATGGAAGAATTTTTTCTATTGATTTTATAGAATTTCTCTCAAATGAATGAAGGCATCATTTGAGGAATAATGACTTTAGGTTCTGATTTTGGAATTGGGAGGGTATTTTTAGAGGTGCCCTTAACTTAATGGCATTGGAGGTGCTCTTTAGTTGAGAGTGCTATAATGACGATACTATATAAGAAGAAGAAACTATGCCAGAATTTAAACAGAGCAGCGATTTTTTATCGATTGTTTTGAACCGGACCCCCCTCATAGATGTACGTGCTCCCATAGAGTTTGAAAAAGGTGCATTCCCTTTTGCCAAAAATCTGCCGTTCATGACCGATGAAGAACGCCATCTTGTAGGCATAGCCTATAAAGAGAAAGGGCATGATGCTGCAGTTGCACTGGGGAATTCTCTGGTCAATGGCAGCGTGAAAGCAGAACGTGTACAGGCCTGGCTGGATTTCATGCAGGCAAATCCTGAAGCAAAACTCTACTGTTTCAGGGGTGGAGAACGTTCAAAGATATCACAGGAGTGGATCGCCGAGACAGAACATGACATTGTCAGATTAGAAGGCGGCTATAAAGCCTTTAGAACCTACCTTATGGAAGAGACAGAGCGTTCCATTGAACACTTTGAACCGGTCATCATCGGGGGAAGAACAGGGTCAGGGAAAACCATACTTTTAAACAGGCTTGCAAACGCTGTAGACCTGGAAGGGCTTGCCAACCACAGAGGCTCTTCTTTTGGTCGAAAGATCATAGAACAGCCGACACAGATAGCCTTTGAAAATGCCCTTGCCTATGACTTGATACAAAAAATAGACCAAGGCTTTTCCAAACTGGTATTTGAAGATGAAGGTAAGTATGTGGGACGTCTTTATATTCCCGAAAAACTTGCACGTTATCTTTCTACCGCGCCTCTGATCATATTGGAAACGACGACAGAAGAGAGAGTGGAGATCACTTTTGATGAATACATCGTCAAGGCGCAGGAAGATTACCGTGCCGTCTATGAAGAAGCGTATCTGACGCAGTGGAATGAGAGTATTCATGCAGCCATGTCACGCATACAACGCAGACTTGGCGGAGACCGCTACAAGGTAGTCTGTCAGCTTTTTGATGACGCCGTAGCAGAGCAGAAAGAGACTGCTTCGCTTGAAAAATACAAAGTGTGGATCGCCTATCTTTTGGAAGAGTATTATGACCCGATGTATGACTACCAGATAGAAAAGAATGCAGAGAGAATCATTTTTCGAGGCACAGCCGAAGAGATAGAAAAATATCTTTCATAATGCAGGGCAACCATAAAGGATTGCCCCTACAGTTTTACAGGTAAGGAATGTTGCTATCATGGTAAAAGCCTGTAGAGGTGCCCCTTGTGGGTACCTGCTCCTGCCTTTTCCTTATAAG
>JALSUP010000187.1 GCA_027071315.1 Sulfurovum sp. | reverse complement strand
TAAAATTATTATTATAATAACAATTAATCGCTTCTGTTTAACTAAAAAACACGCATATTTGGCTACAATTACGAATTAATACAAAGGGGTAATTTTTGTCTGTTAAAGAAACAATAAATTCACTTTTAGAAGAGCGTATACTGGTCATTGACGGTGCCATGGGTACACAGATACAGGACCTTGAAGTCCCGGCTGAAGCATGGATAGACAATAAAGGAGTAGACCAGGAAGGGTGTAATGAACTCTTGAACGATACTGCTGCTGATTTGATCAAGCGTATCCACAAGCGCTATGCCATGGCAGGTGCAGACCTCCTGAAAACCAATACCTTTGGCACCATGCCCTGGGTACTCGACGAATACCAAATGGGGGAACGTGCCTATGAACTCTCCAAAAAAGGTGCCCAACTCGTTAAAGAGATCTGTGATGAATACGGTACAGATGAAGCGCCCAAATTTGTCTTGGGCTCTATTGGTCCGGGGACAAAACTGCCTTCACTCGGGCATATCCATTATGATGAAATGTATGCAGGGTACAAAATTTGTGCCGAAGGCCTCATAGACGGCGGCTGTGATATTTTCCTGCTGGAGACCTGTCAGGATCCCTTGCAGATAAAAGCCGCACTGCATGCCTGTCAGGATGCGAACAAAGAGAAGGGTACAGCACTGCCGATCATGGTCTCTGTGACCATTGAGTTGAGTGGTTCCATGCTCATCGGTACCGATGCAACGACTATTGTGACCATTTTGGAACCTTTTGACATTCTCTCACTCGGATTTAACTGTGGTACCGGACCGGATCAGGTCAAAAAGCATTTGAAAACCCTCTCTGAACTCTGTAACATACCTATTTCGGTACATGCCAATGCAGGTTTGCCCCAAAATCGCGGCGGCTATACCTATTACCCGATGGGACCTGATGAGTTTACCGATAAACAGTTGGAATTCACTGACTTTGACGGTGTGAGTTTCTTAGGTGGCTGTTGTGGTACGACACCGCAGCATATTCAAGCACTTAAAAAAGCTGTTTCTGTCATCAAACCCAAAAAGGCAAGCGGGAGCATTGAACCTTCCATCGCTTCACTTTTTAATACGACTGAACTTTTCCAGGAACCGGCACCGCTGTTGATAGGGGAGCGTTCCAACTCTACAGGTTCCAAAGCCTTTAGAGAGCTTATTATCGCCTCTGACTATGAGGGTACCTTGACAGTAGGACAGGCACAGGTACGTGACGGTGCACACTGTCTCGATGTCAACGTAGAGTTTGCCGGACGTGACGGGGCAAAAGACATGAAAGCCATTATGGAGCTCTATAACCAGAAGATCCCTCTGCCTCTCATGCCTGATGCCACACGTGTACATACGATGGAAGAGGGTTTGAAGTGTATCGGAGGGAAGCCTATTATCAACTCGGTCAACCTTGAAGACGGGGAAGAGAAATTCCATGCTATCTGTACACTTGCCAAAAAATTCGGTACCGCACTGGTCTGTCTGACCATTGATGAAGTGGGTATGGCAAAGACCAAAGAGGACAAAGTAGCACAGGCGGAACGCATGTATGACATGGCCGTCAACGGACACGGCATCGATCCACGAAACCTCATTTTTGATATGCTGACCTTTACGGTGGGTTCCGGAGATCTGGAGTACAGAGATGCAGCTATTCAGACGCTGGAAGCCATACGCGAATTGCATGTCAGACACCCGGAAGTCGGGTCGACCCTGGGACTTTCAAACATCTCCTTTGGACTTGATGTCAATGCAAGACGTTACCTGAACTCAGTCTTTTTACACCACTGTCTGCAGGCAGGGCTCACGACGGTGATCATTAACGTGAAACATATTATTCCCCTTGCTAAGATGTCTGACGAGGACAAGTCTGTGTGTGAAGAGCTGCTCTTTAACCCTGATGACCAGTCGCTCTTTAAATTCATCGACCATTTTGCAGATGCCGTCATAGAAGATGAGGGTGCAGATGAAGCCTACGAAGCAATGTCCAGTGAAGAGAAGATCGCTAAACTCCTTCTTGACGGTGACAAAGAGCGTATGATCCCCCTTGTGGAAGAGGCAAGAAAAGAGATAGAACCTGACCGTATCGTCAATGAAATCCTCATTGATGCCATGAAAGTAGTGGGTGAACTCTTTGGTTCTGGTCAAATGCAGCTGCCTTTTGTACTTCAGTCAGCAGAGACCATGAAAACCACGGTCGATTACCTAAACCCTTACCTCACAAAACAGGAAAAAGATACAGATACCACACTGGTGATCGGAACCGTCAAAGGGGATGTACATGATGTCGGTAAAAACCTTGTCGATATCATTCTCTCCAATAACGGGTACAAAGTGGTCAATGTCGGTATAAAAACAGACTTGCAGGAGTACCTGGATGTGGTAGAGAAGCAGTCCATTCAGGCCATTGGTATGTCAGGCTTACTGGTCAAATCGACAGCGGTGATGAAAGACAACCTTGAAGCCATGGCAGAGATGGGGATGGATATTCCTGTACTGCTCGGCGGTGCCGCATTGACACGCTCCTTTGTCGATGACTTCTGCCGCCCTATCTATAAAGGGCCTATTTTTTACTGTCGCGATGCCTTTGACGGTGTTATTGCTATGTCACGCATCGAAAAATACAATGAAGACCCTTCTGTCGGACTCGACACACGTATGGCCGGAGATATGAAAGAGCGTGTGGTGAAGGTAAAAAAAGAGGTGGTCATTCCCCCTTTTGAAGAGATCAAAATGCCTGAAAAGGTAGAGATACCCACACCACCGTTCTGGGGTAGACGTGTGCTTCAAAAAGAGGATCTCGACTTGAACATGGTCTTTGACTGGGTGAACCAGAAGACGGTCATTAAGATGCACTGGGGTTACAAAAGCAAAGGGATGGAGAAAGAGGCGTATCAGAAACTGCTTGATGAAACGGTCTATCCTGCCTATGAGCGTTTGAAAAATGAGTTCATTGACAAAGGGCTTTTTGAACCGACCATCATTTACGGCTACTACCCCTGTCGAAGCAAAGATCAGGAACTCTATCTTTTCGATGAAAGTGAAGGGTGGAATGTCGATGCCAATGCCAATAGAGAACCTCTTGACAAGATCATAGGCCGAGCCGTGACGACCTTCTCTTTCCCCAGACAGGGAAGAAAACCGTACCGTGCGCTCTCCGACTTCTTCAGACATGACAGGGATGATGTCATTGCCCTGACCTGTGTGAGTGCAGGGGACAAGTTTTCAGCCTATGAAAAAGAGCTCTATGATGCAGGGAAATACCTTGAATACAATATGGTACACGGTTTCTCTGTTGAGTTGGCAGAGGCCCTTGCGGAAGTGGCACACAAGCAGATACGTCTGGATCTGAATATCGCCTCGGAAGATGAAGGGCATACCTTACGAGATGTACGTATGAACCGTTATCAGGGTGCGAGGTATTCCTTTGGTTACCCTGCCTGTCCGGATCTGGAGCAGAGCAGAGGGATCTTCGACCTGCTCAAACCTGAAGAGTTCGGCATAGAACTCTCTGAAACTTTTCAGATACATCCTGAGCAGAGTACGACTGCATTGGTCGTACACCATAAAAATGCGACCTATTATGCTGTCTAAGCTGAAACTTACATCTTTTTCTGATATGATACACAGCAGAAAATAAAGGGTGGGATGTGAGAGATGTTTAATATATTTGATTCAAAAGAGAAAAAGAAGATCAGAAAGTGGAAGAAAGAGCACAATGCGATCGTCCGTTTAGCAACGGGGATCATTGCTGCGTATTCCAAGAACGATCATAAAAAAGCAAAAGCAAAACTCAGAAAATTAAATGATTTGGCTGTAGACCATGTTATGAATGAAGACCTCTCTTTTTACCATTGGAAAAAAAGTGCCACGCCTGAGATGGCAGGACATATTGACCACTTTACGGGATCTTTCAAAGATACCAAAATGTCACTCATGAATTTCCTGTCAAAATATTCAAAAGAGCATGAAGCCCTGGATGATCAGTTCTTTATTGATTTTAACGGCTTAGTCGAAGTCCTCGCCCTCAGAATAGAATTTGAAGAAAATATTTTATACGCGCAGATGGAAAAAGCGTAACGTTTTCTATACCGGGATAGGTATGGGAATAATATAGTGACTGCAGGCAGTCAACACAAAAGCCATCACGACTGCTAAAACAAGTACAATTAATTTACGCATTCGTTCTCCTCTTCATGACCAAATACTTTTCCCATTTTATCAAAATAAATCGTTTCTTCAAATGTCTCGGCTAATGTTGCCATTGTTAACTCCAAATGTGTGATTGTGACAGGTATAAAGTATGTTATATCACGTTTTGCTTCCACCATTGACCATATCGGAAAGAATCCCTTTTTCATCACGGTTCTCTGCTACAAATACACCCACAATATGCAAAGGTGCAAAAATGAGAATGGCATTGTAGGCGAACTCATGCACCTCTTTAATGTCATGGGCAAAGTCTTTACTTAAGCCCAATGCTTCATAAAAGTGAATAACGTATCCGCTGAGTGCCATAAAGGCAAGTACCGTATAGATGGCAATGTACCCCAGTTTGACGATTTTTTTATGCAGGGTTTCTTGTGAAAGGTTCTGATAATTCTGTTTCCCGCTTTGTGTAAAGAAAAGTGCAATGCGCCAGAGCAACAAGGCACCAAGAGCATAGCCCAGAAGTATATGCCACTCCCACATAGGCGCACGAATGGACTTAGCCAACATTTTAGCCTGCTCTGTCGTGACAGATATATCTATGCTGGAGAGTTTGCTTGTGAGTATTTCGGAATTGGCTCTCCAGCTTAAAAATGTTTTTCTCAGGAAGACGGTTCCGAGTAATCCGAGGACTACGGTGGCATGGATCCAATGCCAGAGTCTGAAGTTTAGGCTCCATTTTTGCATTATGATGTCCTTTGTATTTTATAGTGTTATGATACTTTTTTTGTGTGAATGATTTGTGAATGAAGAGAGCGTTACGAAGGTAAAATACCCAGGGATGCGTAGGGTGTTGTCCCCTGACAACACCAAAAATACAATTGGAGGGCACCTCTAAAAATACCCTCCCAATTCCAAAATCAGAACCTAAAGTCATTATTCCTCAAATGATGCCTTCATTCATTTGAGAGAAATTCTATAAAATCAATAGAAAAAATTCTTCCATAAAGC
>JALSUP010000186.1 GCA_027071315.1 Sulfurovum sp. | reverse complement strand
TATGGAAGAATTTTTTCTATTGATTTTATAGAATTTCTCTCAAATGAATGAAGGCATCATTTGAGGAATAATGACTTTAGGTTCTGATTTTGGAATTGGGAGGGTATTTTTAGAGGTGCCCTTAATGATTTTTTGGGAATGGACTTTTGAGTTGTGTAGATACTTATGACTTTAGTCGTATGTCAGCGACTAAAGTCGCTGCTCCTAAATCCTTAGCTTAATGGTATTGGAGGTGCCCTATATACAAAGCTAAGAGAAAAGAACTTTAAGCCTTTAGGCTTTCAAATCAAAGTGAAGAGAGCTTTCTCTTCACTTGCTTCTTAGTTGATTGGATTCACTTTAAGTAGTTTTTTAAACTGATCTGACGCTTTTTTCATTTTCAAAGTGTTGTAGCCTATGTTACCTGCTGAAAGTGATGAACCTTCCTGGAATGGATACGGCTCGATTGATGAGAGGAACTTCTGCACAAAGCCCTGTGCCGGAACCATCATCCACATGTTATCTCCATACCATCTTGTATACATTGACGAATCATGCTGTGCACTCTCAAATGGATCAGCTCTCAAGTTAGTGATGAGTGGCCATGCTGGGACTTGTCTAAATGCTTCATTAATAGCACCTTTTTCTGTTGCAAAGGCTATTTTCCAGTCATCTACACGCATGGCATTAAGCATACCAGATGCAGCAAAATACATAATCTCTCTACGAGGCCCTTTTTTTGCTTTACCCTCAAAATATGGTTTAAAGTTATAGCCATCAAGATGTACTCTAAAGTTTTTACCATTTGCTTTCATACCCTCTTTAGATGCAAGTTTTTCTTTCACATCAGGTACCCCTGCAGCTGCAAGCAATGTAGGCATCCAGTCTTCTTGAGACATGGTGTCATTGAATACGGTACCAGGCTTGATAGTGTTAGGCCACTTAACAACCTGAGGGACACGGAAACCACCTTCCCAGGTACTACCTTTTTCACCATAGAACGGTGTAGTACCACCATCAGGCCATGTAAATTTCTCTGCACCATTGTCCGTAGAGAAGATGACAATAGTATTGTCTTCTACACCAAGCTTTTTAACATGGTCCAAAAGGTCACCAACCATATCATCCAACTCTTTCATACCGTCTGCATACAGAGAGATACCGGTGATCCCCTGATACTCTTTTTTCTGACGTGTCCAAACGTGACAGCGTGTAAAGTTCATCCATACAAAGAAAGGTTTGTCTGCTTTGACAGAACGTGACATAAAGTCTTTCGCTGCTGCAGAAAATTCATAATCGACTGATTCCATTCTTTTACGAGTCAATGGTCCAGTATCTTCTATCTTCCCGTCTGCTTGAGAGTGAATGACACCACGAGGTCCAAACTTCTTATGAAATTCCGGGTCTTTCGGGTAGTAATATGTTTCAGGCTCTTCCTCTGCATTGAGGTGATAAAGGTTTCCGAAGAACTCATCAAAACCGTGTACTGTCGGAAGGTGTTTGTCCTGGTCACCCAGGTGGTTTTTACCAAACTGACCTGACATATAGCCTTGATCTTTCAAAAGGTCTGCAATGGTCGGTGCCCAGTCAGGAATACCATGATCAGACCCCGGCATACCTATGGTAAGAAGACCTGTTCTGAACGGATGCTCTCCCAAAATGAACGAGGCACGCCCCGCGGTACAAGAGTTTTGTGCATACATGTCTGTAAAGAATGCACCATCCTTGGCGATGGAGTCAATATTCGGTGTTTTGTACCCCATCATCCCCTGATTGGCCACAGAGATATTCCAATACCCTATATCATCACCCCACATTACCAGAATGTTCGGTTTTTTTGCAGCAAGAACCTGCGTAGGCATTGCCACAGCAGCAATACCCAGGCTCAAAGCCAGCAAAAGTTTTGAAGTCGTTTTTTTCATATATTTTCCTTTTTAATATGTTTAACAAAACATTATAGTTTAATAAAAAGATTTTGTCTATCACTATTCCGACATAAACGAAATATGTGTATAATATAGAAAATAGACAAAAGAGTATAATGCCGAACAGCCAAGAAAAAATGCCCAATTCCATACAAAGAACATCTCTTGACTGTTTTGACGGTGATGCTATGACAGCTATGATTAAAGGGACTTCTCTCAATCTCTACCAGGTTGAAAAAGGTGCATTTGAAACCCACCTTTTTTCAACTACTTTAGGTAACGGTCTCATAAACAGAGGCTACTATAGCCGTTCAGTATTGTCTGAAGGTATACTCTCCCAAGAGCTTATGTCCTGCTCTTTCCTGAACAATACCTCTAAGCCCGGAATACTCGAAGGGAAACCTCTGGAGAAAAACAATATCTTACTTAGTGCAGAAAATGCCCCTCTCGACTGTATCATGTCTGCCGAATCACAATGGACATCATTTCAGTTTAAGCGTAAAGATATGTTGAAAACCGGATTAACACTGCCGACGGAAGACTCCCTTGTCTTTAAACTAAATCCGGGAGCAGAAGAAAAGTTCTCAACAGAGATGAATCAACTCTTACACTATATACAGCAGACAGATGAAGCCAATATGGTCAATACGGACATACTCTACCAACACCTTGTGTCTCGTTTTGCCTATGTTTTAGAAGAGACAAAGTCTGTTACTCCTCTAAAGGCAAAAGAGTCTACCCTGCTTGCCAAAAAGATCTATCACTATATCCATGAGCACGCCTCATTCCCCATACAGATGATGCACCTCACCGCACTTATTGGAAAAAGCGAAAGAACGGTAGAGCGTATCTTTAAACAGTACTTCTCTCTTTCTCCCTACACCTATCTCAAAGTACATCGTCTGCACCTGATACGAAACAGACTGCTTGATATATCAGTAGAGTCAGGCGCAAATATCACACATATCGCCATGGAGAACGGTTTTATGTCGATGGGGTATTTTTCAAAAGAGTATAAGAAGCTTTTTAATGAAACACCTACGGAGACATTGAACAAAAGAGTTTCCGCGTAGGGTGGGATTTCCCACCACGTCCACGATTTGGATTTGACGGTGGATGAATCCACCCTACGCTAAACAATATCTTTCCATTTTAAATCGCGTAATCTTTTCCGATAGAGAGGTCGACCAGTGCCAGTGCGATGTAGTAGTCATAATAAGCGTTTGCCAGTGAAGTTGCCGAATTGATGAAATCTATCTGGGCGTCCTGTAGTTCGATGTAGTCAGCTAAGTCACTCTCATAACGTCTCTGTGTCTGCTCATACTTCAGCTTACTCGCCTTGACCAGACCTTCGGAGAGCTGCATAATGTCTTTTGCCTGTTTCAACAGAAAGTAGGCATCTGCCACCTCTTTTCTGATCTGCAGTTTGACGATCTCTTTGTTGGACTTTGATTTGAGTTTGTTGATCTTGGCTTCCTGCACACGGCTGTCCGTCTTGAAACCTTCAAAAAGATTCCAGTGGACATTCAGTCCCATCTGCCAGCTTCTGTCCGGGTAGAGACCTTTAAGCAGGGCATTGTCCGTGTCAAGCGACTGTGCAAGCGCAGCAGCATCGAGTGTTAAAGTCGGGTAATAATCGGCTTCCTGACTCTGCACCAAAGCTTCTGCACTTTTGATGAGACTGTCCTGCTGCTGAAGTTCATAACGGTGTTCAAGCGCATAGTGTTCCAGTGAAGGCAAAGTGACACCACTTCGGGGAAGGTGTCTGGAAGGTGTAGGAAGCGGTACTTTTTTATGAGCCACCTGAAACTCTCCTCTTTTGCCAGGGACATACCCCACAACCTGCACAAGCTTTGTCAGTGCAAGCTTTTTATTGTACTCTGCACGTTTCAGGCTCTGCTCAGCATCAAAAAGCAGCACTTCCGCATTGGAGATGTCTACTTTCGTTTTTAACCCCGCAGTAAAATAACGTTTGGCTCTTTTGAGCTGCTCTTTACTGATCTTGACATTCTCTGTCTGAATACGGATGGTACTTTCACTCTTTAAGACTTCAAAATAGGCTCTTCTGACAGAAAAGACCTTCCTCTGTATGGTGATGCGTGTCTCTTTATCGAAGGCAGCATACTCATGTGAACGGGCATCGACTTTGCCTTTGGTTCTTCCAAAGTCATAGACCAGCTGGGAAGCAGAGAGAACAGCATCTGCCAGATTTCCACCTGTTTTTCCTCCCACTCTTGCATCGATCTGTTTAATATAGATCTCATTGTTGCTGTCCAGACGGCTGATACCTGCCGAAAGATTGACCACAGGCAGTCTGTCTCCTTCTGCCTGCTTCAGACGCTCCATGGCGCCTTTGGCATTAAGACGGCTGACGTCGATGTCCGGGCTGTACTCCATAGAGAGGTCGATCAGCTTTTTCAATGTCAGTGTCTGTGTCGCATATAACGAAGATGCCGTTAATATACTCAAGACGATGATGCCTTTTAGTCTCATATTGAATCCCTTTTTTTCATTTCCTCTTCTACGCTCACAAAACGCTCTCTGATCTCTTCGAGTACCACATAATAGACCGGTACCAATACTGTCGCTACAAAAGAGGCCATAATCACACCTGCAAAGATGGTCACACCCACGGACTTCTGTGTCATTGCCCCTGCACCTGATGCAAGTACCAATGGCAGGACACCAAATCCAAAAGAGAGAACCGTCATTAAAATAGCTCTGAATCTCAGTTTACCGGCCATTAATCCCGCATCGACGATAGAGTGTCCCGACTCCCGCATCTCTTTGGCAAAGGAGACCACCACAATGGCATTTTTGGAGGCAAGCCCCATCAGTACGACCATACCGATCTGTACATAAAGGTTATTCGGCAAGCCTGCGAGCTTAACCCCATAGAGAGCACCGGCCATGACCACAGGAACAGTGAGTAAAACCATCAGCGGCAAGACCCAGCTTTCATACATCGCTGCCAGGAAAAGGAAGATCGCCAAAATGGAAAGTGAGAAGATCACCGACTGTGCAGAACCTGCCAGTTTTTCCTGAAGCGACATCCCTGTCCACTCATACCCGTACTCTTTGGGGAAGATCTCATCGGAGAGGTCTTCCATGACTTTCATCGCCTGACCGGAACTGTAACCCGGCGCAGGCATGGCTGTAATATCAATGGTTCGGTACATATTATAGGGAACCTCTAAAAATACTTCTCCAGCCTTCCTGTTTTATCAGTTTTCAATTTAAAAAAATTATAGCGCCAATATTCCCGATAAAATAGTTATTTTTCCATATTTTTCTTCCATAATTG
>JALSUP010000185.1 GCA_027071315.1 Sulfurovum sp. | reverse complement strand
AATAGAGGACTTGTTTTTAGAAGACTTTTAGAGCAAGCAGTAGACACGTCTCCTGTTACTAGAAAAGATGTAACTTATGGATATAATTGGAAAGAAAAACTAGGAGGAGCTAAGTAGCTACCCCCTTTTTAGAAATATATTTCCAATTGTATCAGATAAAATATAAGGGGACAATCTCAATGGTTTTTAGTTATAGAAAAAGAAGAAATTATCTTGTATAATTAAACAAACAAAACAAGGACAGACCAATAATGACACTCACACAATTCACAAAAAAAGCACTGCTTCCCATTTTATTAATGGGAAACATGCTGCATGCTGCTTCACCTGTAAGCTCCACTCACGAGAGTTTAAGAACGCTTCCTTCTGACTATAATATGATCGTCGCCTATTATGGTCGTCCCCATGTCAAGACTATGGGTATATTGGGACAGTACCCTATTTCTACGATCGTACAAAAGGTCAAATCAAGGGCAAAGCAGTATGAAAAGGCTTTGGGTAATGGAAAGCATGTCACACCGGGCTTTGACCTCATTTATGAAATGGCGACCACCTCTCCGGGGAAGGATGGTAAGTATGTCATTACCCTGCCTCAAAAAACACTGAAGCAGTATATTGATGCGGCAGAAAAGAACGGACTGGTACTTTTTATCGATGTTCAGCTGGGTAAAAACACACCGGCACAGGCAGTCAGACCCCTGTTGAAGTATTTAAAGTACAATAATGTTCACATTGCGATCGATCCGGAGTTTTCAGTTGATAATCTTGGTGTACGACCCGGTAAAAAAATAGGGTCTATTACCGGTACGCAGATCAATGAAGTACAGCATATGATGAGAGATTACATTAAAGCCAATGGTATCAAAGAGGACAAGATCCTGTTGGTCCATATGTTTACCGAACATATGGTAACAGGTAAAAAAGCCATCAAATATACAGACAGAGTGCATTTGGCAATGCACCTTGACGGACATGGCAGTCCGGCACTGAAGATAAAGATCTATAACGGTCTTTATACCAATACACGTGCAGGACTGATAGCCGGGGGATTTAAAGTCTTTCTGAAAGCAGACCATCCTGTCATGAAGCCAAGACAGGTACTGGGTCTTGATCCTGTAGGGAACAAGAGAGTAAGAGATATGCCTAAGATCATTACGTATCAATAGGTATAAAGGAAACATCTGATGACACACAAAAAACACATTTTTATTTCGTTAATTCTACTCGGAACGCTTCTTTTTGCAACAGAACAAGCACCAAAAGAAGCAGGACATAAACCCAAACTCATTTTACAGATCACCGTCGATCAGCTTCGTGGTGATCTGCCTGACAAGTTCATGAAACAGATGGGTAAGGGTGGATTTCGTTACCTGAAAGAGCAGGGGATCTGGTATAAGAATGCCCACTACGGACACTGCAATACCGAAACGGTGGTAGGGCATACGACTTTGGCAACAGGGGCTGATCCTTCCGAGCATGGTATGGTCTCGAATGTATGGTTTGACCGTGTGACAAATAAATTGACTTACAATATTGAAGACTCCAAATATCACATACTCACAGCCAATGCAGATGTGGACAGATCAACGGAAGTGGATGCTTCACAGGCTTTGGCATCTACCGATGGACGCTCTCCTTCAAACATTGTTGTGTCTACTTTTTCAGATGAATTGGGACTTTTGAGTAATGGTCAGTCGAAGATCTTTGCTGTTTCAGTCAAAGACCGAGGTGCTGTGACGCTGGCAGGGCATGGGGGTAAGGCGTTCTGGTACTCGAAGTCCAGTAACGAATTCATCACCTCTTCGTACTATTATGATAGCTATCCGGCATGGGTCGATGCCTGGAACAAAAGCAAAGCTGCGTATGCTTATGACGGCAAGTCCTGGGAGCTTCTTTTGGACAAGTCAAAGTATATGTACAAAGAGAGTGACGGAGAAGAGGGAGAGGTAGATATTGCAGGTTTTGGTACCACTTTCCCTCACCAGTATAAAACACATGAAAATAAGTATTTTGGTACCTACCTGACCTTCTCTCCTGCCGGTGACAGGTTAACATTGGACTTTGCCAAAACACTTTTAAAAGCAGAACATCTGGGAGAAGATGAGGTCACAGACTTTTTGGCAATCTCTTTCTCCTCTACTGACTATGTTGGACATGTTTTTGGTCCTTCAAGTCTGGAGATGGAAGACAACATCCTGCGACTCGACAGAACGTTGGCGGAGTTATTTGCATATGTTGATGACACCGTAGGACTGGACAATACACTCATCGTCCTCTCTGCAGACCATGGTGCCCCGGAAACGCCTGCACATTTAAAACGTTTTGGCATAGAAGCAGGGTATGTCTCTGCTAACAAATGGGACAAAGCACCTTCCATTGCAAAGCTCAAAAAGAAGTTTGGTATAGGGCAGAAGCTCATTAAAAAATATTTTCCTCCTTATGTATACCTTGACAGAAAGGTCATTAAAGAGGAAGGGCTTGACATTGCGGAGGTTCAGGAAGCAGTTGCCAAAGAGTTGATGAGCATTAAGGGCGTGGCTTTGGCAGTCACAAGCGAAGCACTTCTACATAACAGACTGCCTAACACGTATTTGACAAGGGCAGCACTCAAGAACTTCTACCCTCAGCGTTCCGGAGATATACTCATACTGCTTGAACCGCATTACTTTATGAATGATTTTGAAGGAGAAGTGGTTGCGGTCAACCATGGTGGTGCATGGCAGTATGATACTTATGTGCCTGTGGTCTTTGCTGGTTCAAAGCTTCGAGGACAAACCGTCTACCGAGCCATAGAGCCTAAAGACATTGCTCCGACACTTGCAAAAGTGATAGATACCAAACCCCCTTCGGGTGCCAGCGGTAATCCACTTGTAGAAGTGTTGGAAAGTGTGAAAAAATAAGATAGAATAAATAAGGAGTCCTATTATGAAAAAGATGATCATCCTTGCAGGTCTTTTCCTGTCAACTTCTTTGTATGCCCAGTACAAAGCAACTGTCTCGCCCATCACAGCAGAGATAAAACAGCGTATGATCAGAGGAAATTCCTGGCGAAAAGGCTGTCCGGTCTCTTTACAGGATCTGCGCTATCTGCAAATAAGCTATAAAGACTTCCATAATCAGAGTAAAGTAGGCGAGATGATCGTCCATAAAACAGTTGCTTCTGAAGTGACAAAGATCTTTGGCGAGCTTTATGCCATGAATTATCCCATACGCAAAATGAAACTTGTGAGTGACTACAAAGGGTCGGACTGGCAGTCGATTGAAGCGGACAATACTTCTGCATTCAACTGTCGAAAAGCCACAGGAAGTAAACACTGGTCAAAACACTCTTACGGGAAAGCCATTGACCTGAACTCCATAGAAAACCCCTATGTCTCACGTTCCGGACACATCTCTCACAAAGCCTCACAGCAGTACAGAAAGAGAAGCCATAAAAAGCATAGTTCTGCAGACAAAGCCATCCTGCTCAAAAATGACAAAGCGGTTAAAATTTTTAAAAAGTACGGCTGGAAATGGGGTGGTGACTGGTCAGGTGTGAAGGATTATCAGCACTTTTCGAAGTAGTAAAGATCTACCTATAGTGGTATAAGTTTTCACAGCATCTTTGGCTTGGAACCTATAAATGACAAAGTGTTGTCATTTATGTACGGTTCCTATTTTTTAAACACATTCCCCAACATCCCTTTTACAGCTCCCTGAAGATCCGCAGGGTAAATGACGAACTTGGAGTTCTGAGACTTTGAGATCTGCTCAAGTGAAGTGATGTAACGGTCTCCCAGCAGGAACATGGCAGGCAGCTCTTTGTCCTGAATGTTGTCGGAGATGAGTCTGATGGCTTCGGCAGAGGCATTGGCAAGGGCCACCTGGGCTTCTGCTTCTCTTTTTGCCGCTTCCAGTTTACCCTCAGCTTCAAGAATAGCGGCATTTTTGTTACCCTCTGCAGTCGTTTCGATGGCACGTCTTTCTCTCTCTGCGGCTGCCTGTCTCTCCATAGAATCCTGCATGGAAGCTGAAGGTGAGATATCCTGGATCTCTACAGACTTCACTGTCACGCCCCAGTCGGCGACATCGTCGATAATAGCATCTTTGAGTTTTGCTTTAATATGTTCACGGTTGGAAAGGGCTTCATCGAGTGTCATTTCACCTAAAATGGAACGCAGGGTGGTCATCACAAGCTGCTGGATCGCCAAATGAAAGTCTTCAATACCGTAAATGGCATCTTTTGGACTGGTGACACGCAGAAAGGTGACCGCGTTGGTCAGAATGACAGCATTGTCTCGCGTAATGACCTCCTGCTGGGGGATATCGAGAATAATGTCTCTCGTTGAGACCCGCTCTCTGACACGGTCAAGATAGGGGATGATGATATTTAGACCCGGCTTAAGGGTCCGGCTGAATTTTCCAAGTTTCTCAACGACCCACTCCTCTCCCTGCGGGACGATATTGATCCCCTTATATATGGTTATGACCACACCGGCCGCTATGAGTAACATAATTAGTAGTGTTGCTTGCATCTATTTTCCTTTTGTATTAATTTGAATTTGGAAGGGGTATCACTTTAATGAGTTGCCCGTTCACCTCTTGAATGGTTACACGGTCGCCAATGTCCAGTTTCTGATCAGCAGAGGCGTGCCAGACACTGTTGCCGAGTACAGGGCTATCAAATTTGACTTTTCCGCGACTGTGCGCCTCGATCGTTTTTGTCACGGTTCCTTTGGTGTCAAAACCGTTGTCAGACTGCCCTGTATTGGAGACGGTAGGTTGACTTTTAAAGTATTTGAACAGAACAGTGATGACAGCAACTGAAAAAAGGATCCAGAGTATAAGCTGTGCAAGAATGTTCATGTCGATCGCCAGATCGAGCAGTCCAACAACAACCGCAGCAATACCGAACCCTAAAGTAATGAAGGTTCCCGTTGCCATTTCAAGAATAATAAACAGTATTCCAAGCACGATCCAGTGCCACCAAGTAATGTATTGTGTTAAGAATTCGATCAAAAAGCCTCCTTAAAAGGGTTATTAAAATAAATTATAGCATAAAATAATATAGGTTAAAAAAGTCTATAGAGAGTAAAAATAAGCATTATTTGGGTATAATCCCGAAAATTTTAATCTATTAAGGATAATTATGTCAACTTTAAATGTATATTATGACAAAGATTGTGATCTTAACATCATCAAATCAAAAACAGTAGCAATGATCGGTTTCGGATCACAGGGACACGCACACGCAGAGAATCTTAGAGA
>JALSUP010000184.1 GCA_027071315.1 Sulfurovum sp. | reverse complement strand
AAAAAGTACTCTCAAAGCCCTTGTTTTAGGGCTTTATAGGGGGTTATTTGAAAGGAATTTATGGGATGTGATTGTTGGAAATATTAGGGTTTATATTTATTGGTTTTGGGGTGCTGAATGATTACCAAAAAGAATGCTTCCCGATAAAAATCTAGAATTGAAAATAGATAAACGCATTGGCATTCCCACTTTGAAAAATAATACTGAAAAGCATAAACCCATACACCCAGGGCATGACACTTTCCGAATAAACAACATATGAACTGCTTTTTGAAGACAGTACATAGTTTGCATAATAAACTAAAACAGGCAGCGTATAAAAAAAGATCATCAGAAGAACACCACGGTTATGGTTCACAGAAGTGTTATGGGTGATGGCATGCATCAGACCTAAAAAGCCCTGCATATCAAGCTGAAAAAAGAGCCAGCCGAAAGTCACCAGTACAAATACTGTTGCAGCCTGCAATACTTTCACAAAAGTGTATTGCGGCAAATGAATAAAATGGGAAAAGAAACGTTCTCCTACAAGTAGAGATCCATGGTAAGCTCCCCAGAGGAGGTAATTCACACTCGCCCCGTGCCAAAGTCCACCAAGGACCATGACCACCATGAGGTTCAGGTAGTTTCGAAGCTCTCCTTTTCGGTTTCCTCCCAAAGGTATGTAGAGATACTCCTTGAGCCAAAGTCCAAGTGTCATGTGCCAGCGTTTCCAGAACTCGCCAAATGAGCGTGAAAGGTAGGGAAAATCAAAGTTTTCAGGTAGTTTGTATCCAAAAAGGGATGCAATACCAATGGCAATGAGTGAATACCCGGCAAAATCCGCAAAGATCTGCACCGAATAGCCAAACATCATGACCAACAGGGTCAAAGTCGACTGAATGTCATAAAAAGCGATCCAGAATGTCTGATTCTGCAGGTTGTCCGCCACAACCATTTTGAGAAAATACCCCAAAACGAGTATTTTAAACGTACTCTCCCACTTTATCCCACTTAAATATTTTGTACCTATCTGTGGCATAAAATCATGTGCTTTGACAATTGGCCCGGCGATCAGCTGAGGGAAAAATGAGATGAAAAAGAGTGTATCTCTGTAGTGTTTTGCAAAACTTTTGGGTATTTCTATGTGCCAGGGTTCTCTGTCTCCTCTGCTCTGACGAAAGACATCTACGACCAGGCTGATACCCTGAAAGGTATAGAACGATATCCCTATCGGCAGAGGCAGCAGCACAAACCAGTCTATCCACTCTTTTTCAACTGACAAATTGTCAGATAGCGCATGCCCCAGCATACCGTTATATTTAAATGCAATCAGGATCAGTATGTTAAATATGACACCAAGTGAGGCTGCCAGCTTTCGTTTTTTATCATTTTCTGCATAATAGACCAGGTAACTGCTAAGCGCATTAATACTCCCGGAGACGATCAAAAGCAGTAAAAGTAACGGGGCATGCCAACTGTAAAATATAAATGATGAAAGTATGAGTATGTAAAGCTGTGCTTTTTTCAATTGTGGTGTGTAGTACAGTACAAATGTGACCAATACTAAAAAGAGGAAAGGGTAAGAGTTAAAAAGCATGGCAGATTATAACATTACCCTCCAAAAAGCTTTCTTCTGCTACTATAGAACACTCTAAATAACTTATACTAGGATTTTGAGAAAAACATGTTCATCTATATACAGTCAGCACATTTTAGAAAGAGTCATAAATGAGATTTCAGTCACTTGAAGCCTTTCGTGGTATTGCTGCTGTTTTTGTCGTTTTCTACCACTCTTTCTTTACGGCATCTTCATTTTCACATTTTAGACTGAATGCCTACCTTTTTGTAGATTTCTTTTTTATTCTTTCCGGTTTCATCATCAGCTATGCCTACCTTGACCGCTTCAAAAATAACAAAGTCACACCCAAAGTCTTTTTACTCAAACGTATAGCGAGACTCTATCCTCTACATCTTTTTATGTTGTTTATCTGGCTGGGATATATCCTCGTGAAACACCTTGCATTTACCTACCACGTAGGAGGGAAAGACCCCTTTGAGACACATACGGTTGTATCGTTCATTGAACATCTCTTTTTGGTACAGACCTGGGGAACATCACATATTATGGCCTGGAATGTACCTTCTTGGAGTGTCAGCGTTGAAATGATGGCTTATCTGCTTTTTATAGTGACTGCCCTTTTTATAAATCGTTTTTCTGACCTCAGCAAACTCTTTTTTTTACTGCTTTTGGTCATCAGTCTTAAGCTGCTGCTTTTAAATGATACGACGACACTCCATCATTTTAAATTTCTCATCAATGGTCTCAGTACTTTTTTTATGGGTATTATGGTCTATCTGATATACAGACAAAAAACAGATTACACACTCTCGACCTTGCGTGCAACACTCATTGAAGTTTCTCTACTTGCAACACTGTTTTTTGTCTTGAACAGCCCTGTACAAACTGTGAATTACATTCAGATACTCTTTGCTCTGACTATTTTCTTTTTTGCCATACAGGAACAGGGGCTTGTCTCCAGAGTGCTTAAGCATCCGCTTTTGCAAACACTCGGTCTGCTCTCATACTCCATCTATATGATCCATGCACTCATCGTCGAGATCACTGGTCATGTCTTTGAATATGTCTTAAAGTTTCCCACCGGTTCTCAAGACGGGCACAAAATACTTGTCACAGCATACGCCCCGCTGATCAACCTTTCCATGCTTATGGTGGTGATCGCTTTAGCCTATGCGACCTACCATTACCTTGAACAACCATTAAGAGAAAAGCTTAATGCGAAATTCTCACATTAACCTTTAAGGGAACCTCTAAGTATTTCAGAGATCTCAACTTTTTCAAAATCATCCAGATAACTCTCCATACTGCTGTTTGCAATGCTGGCGTGATTGTAGGCTGCATACTGTTTCAGAATGCCAAATGCTTCAAACGTTTTTGCTATTTTAAAGAAATAGGCATCTACTTTTTGATCGATCACCACACAGTCTGACTGACTCCTGTCTGTTTTATAATAATAGACATCACCCAGACAGAGTTGGTTTTCTCTAGTCACATGTGCTATAGTGTGCATGGACATATCGGCTCCGGCAAGTATGATCTCCTTATACCCCATATTGATCGCCAGCCAAAGCGCAGAGACAAGAACATTCCCTGCAAAGGGCATACCGTAACCTTTTTCATAACAGAAAAAAGAGACAGCATTTAACCCGTCTACCGTTGTCATATTGAAGTAATGCAGTTGTATATGGCTGTTTTCTGCGAACATTTGCTCCAGTTCCGGTTTCATATCCGTATTGGAGGGGAAAAACAGATTCATATCCCATGTTGTCTCTTTCAGCAGTGCAGTAAGAACATCATCCCGTATTTTTAGTTTATCGGCTGTATTGTTTTTGGTAGAAAAAACCGTGTCAAGCAAGACATACTGTCTGGGACACAGCTCAGCGAACTCTTTTCTTGTAGAGAACTTGTTAACCGCCATCAACTCATGCTGTTTCAATGCTTCAAAGTCAGTATCCAATACACTTTTTAAGGAAGGTCCTGTCGCAAGAATAATAAGTTTTTTCTGCTCTGCCTTCGGTAGAACATCTATTTTAAATGTGGAATTCTTCACTATTCTGAACAGCGAGAGACAACTCTTTGTCGTCTCCAATATTAACTGTTTCATACTGTCACGACCTTGGGTTATTGGTCACTGTAATTTGCCATTTTATTATACACAGGCATCATCTTCGCCTGCTCTTCAATGGTACAGAAGTCCCTATGGTCTCCCTCAATAAAGCGCTTTGTCTGTAGCATCAGACCGGGCTTGAACTCTGTATCGAGTGTGTCGTCTATCTCTACAAAATCCTGCGTGACGGTACCTCTTTTCTGGATCTGCAGTTTTTCCATAGGTCTCAAGATGAGTTTATGCTCTCTGGTCAACATCTCAACACTCCAGCGTCCGGCACTCTCCCAGTTGGCCTGATAGGAGAAGAGTGCATCACAGTCGCTGATACCCGCACCGGAAAAGACAGAAGAGGCTTCATGCCACTCCAGTCCCCCTTTTGAAAAGCTGCAAAGATCTTTGGGTTTCCCGCCCAGAAAGAATGCCAGGTCAACCACATGTGTCGAGTTACCCAGGAACCATTTTGCCTTGATCTCTTTTGCTTTCTCCAACGGCCCGATAATATGTGCCCACTCCGTAAACTCGAAGTTAAAAGAACTGACTCCGCCATCTTTCTCAATGAGCTCACGTGCTTTCAGTACCGAAGCATAAAAACGTCTGTTGTAGGCGATCAGTACATGGGCACCCTGTGTCCTGGAAGTGTTCACCAGGTCATCAAACTCTTTTTCAAACATCCCTCCGGGCTTTTCAACCAAGATTTCTTTGATACCGTAAGCGAGTAGTGCTTTGGTCGTTTCATAGAGTTTGTCAATGCCTACGGAAACTATGGCATGTGTCGGCAAAGCCGGTTTTTTCGCCAAAAACGTCTCTACCCCTCCGGTAACAACACTGCACCCGGTCTCTTTTTCACAGGAAAGTGCACTCTCTTCTCCCCTCCCTACGACAGTAAAACTGCAAGGCAGCACATCGAGTACTTTGATGTAATCATATGCCATAGATCCGGCACCTATCAGCCAAATTTCTTTCATTTCTATCCTTCTTATGTGATGGGACAAAGCATTGACGCTTTACCGCTGACATCTTCCATGTGTGCCAAAAGTGTTTGAATGAAAGGGATATGCAGCTGCATTGCCGTTTCATACTCCGGCAGATCACAGTGGCCGGTCTGTGTCAACTGTTCAACCAGTGTATGTGTCAGTTCACTCTGGAAATAGACTATCTTTTCATCTATCTCTTCCCATTTCCAGTCATTCTCTTTACGTGCTATGCGTATGTACCCGTTTGATTCATCAATGAACATGGTCAAGATATCTGATGTCAAAGTGATCGTTGTCGGAACAAACTCTTTGGCACAATGGAGTGAAAAAGTATGTTCCCCAAGCGTACCGTTCAGCGTTCCGTTAAACTCTACAAAGCCCACTCTTTTTGCATCATATATCTTGCGGTGCAACGCATCATAATTTAACACAAGGTCTGTGTTACCGGAGAGGAAACTGAGATGATCGATAAAATGCAGGCTGTTGCATCCCATTCCCCAGGCACCACCCTGAACAACATAGTTTATCTGTTCTGCTTTGCTTAAGGTTTTTTGTAACGCTTTATAAAACGGAAACATTCTGCGCGGATGGTTCACCCAGCATTTGGTTCC
>JALSUP010000183.1 GCA_027071315.1 Sulfurovum sp. | reverse complement strand
TATCCCGAGAGTATAGCACTATTTTGGAAAGTATATTACTTTTAAGCGAACATATTTTTATACATACTCTCTGCCCAACTGTAAGCAACCTTCGCTTCTCCCAAACCATTGGTTTTCCATGCTTCATCGGTCATATTGTTTTTAAAATCCATCCCGCCTTTTTTGGTATACTTATATTCTGTATAGAGAGAGATCTCTCTTTCAGGCTTGGTAGACAACAGCGAGAAGCAGGTCGTCGCAGGTGAAGTCCATACAGGTATTTTACCATGTATCTCATCTGCGATCATTTGTGCTACATTGACCCCTTCCGAAAATGCTGTATTACCTGATTTTGAAAATCCCATAGGTCTGGCATCTCCACACACATAGATATTGTCCGTTCCCTTCACTTTATAGGTATACTGGTCTATATCTGCTTCTATCCTGTTAAAGGGTGTTTTTTTTGTCATATGAAGCTTCTCTAAAATATAAGGTGCTTTCACGTTGGGGTAAAAACTGGCATCTTCAAAAGTGATTTCATCAAAATCCGTTTTAACTGTCTTCTTATCAAGATCGAATTCCAATATTTTTGCGGAAGGCATATAGACGATCCTCTCTTTGTACAGCTCTTTAAATGCAGAGGAGAAGCCTTTGTCTTTAATACGTATGTGGTTACTCTCATCCATCAGGATCACTTTTCCGTCTATACCGTGGTGTTTAAAATAATCTGCGATCAGACAGGCTCTTTCATAAGGTGCAGCAAGACAGCGGTAATTCCCTTCAGGTACGGTCAGAATAAAATTACCGCCTTTGAAGTTCTGGATCTTATGTTTGAGTGTAATGTGTTCAGAACCGGGAATGAATGCAGCAGGATACTCATTTCTGAGTCTCTGCTCCAATACCCTGTCATCCTTTGCCATTGAGAAATAATCATACTCTATACCTACGGCGAAGACAAGATGGTCATAAGCTATCTCTCCCCGGCTTGTAACAAGGATATTTCTCTCTTTATCTACATCTATCGCGCTAGCATTCATATAGGTATAGTGATTGTTTTGGGCTGCGTCTATATAGCTATGGGTTAAAAACTCCAGGTCCACCAGACCCACTAGCCATTCGTTACTCATAGGACAGGAGACAAAATGATCCCGCTTTTCTACTAAAATAACTTCACTTTGGGGAGCAAAGATCTTAACATGCTTTGCAAGAGCCAGGCCTGCCCAGCCGCCACCGACAACAACGACTTTGGGATTTTTATTCCTGTTGGCTGCAGAATCTTTATTTTTCGCTTGAGCATAGTCGGAACTATTCGCTGCACCATATCCGGATGTGAGGGTTGAAAGCAAAGCCAGTGATGCCACTTTTAATACTTCTCTTCTTTTCATAATTGGACTCCTGTAGTGAACATAGGAATACTACTCTGAATTAACTATAGATTTGCTTATAATTATTATTATTCTAAGTTATCTTATGACTATGGAGAACCTGGAGATCTATCGAAAAAAAGCATACATGAAGTGTTAGTCTTCATTGCCTATTTTTTGATATAGGTGATAAAGTGATCTTCTGCTACTTCCCGGGAGAAAACCTCATGTCCAGCCTTGACCATTTCATCCATCAGAGGTTCCGGCTGGAAATCTGCCTCTATGGTGATCACTTCTCCCTCATCTATTGCCTTGAGTGCTTTATGCAGTTCTACCAGGGGATTACGCTCCTCATCCAGTATTTCATTTGCATTGAGTATCTGTTTTGGCTCGTTCAATATCCATTTTGGTGCCTCTTCGGCTTTCACTTCCCCTTCCGGGGTCATGATATCAACCGCTGTTTGCCCGACTGCTTCACGAAGTTGATTAAGAAGGTCGACAGGATCCATACCTCCGACGACCGCGGCCTGCCTTACTCCTGCTATTTTAGTCAGTGTACGTCTCAAAACAGGATTGTTCAACTTTTTGAATTTTGGGTTGATCTCTATTAAAATATCTTTCATTCCCTCATAATCATTCAACAGGTCTGCTATTTTTGTCTCAAGTGTGATCTCTTTCATTTTTGACTCCTTGAAAATTAATAAGGAACATTATACTCCTACTTAATTGAACCCTCTGATCAACCTGGACATTCAGGGTGTTCAATTGCCTAAACACCCTGAGTGGTGTCAAATACCCGTATATGTAATCTGTCACTATATCTGAAGTTATGCTTCATACAGAATTCAAAAACAGCTTTGTCATTCCGCCAGATCGTATCTCTGCTTTCACCCACAGGCATACAGAAGACTTCAAGTTCAGGAAGTATGGTCCGTATGGCATTGATCTCGTCAATGGCTGTTGTATCGACCAACTCTTTGTCTATCGTAAATTTGAGAAAAGTCTCTTTGGAGTACGATTGAAGATTTTTCAGAGCTTGAGGCACAATACGTTTCGAAGCAGGTTCGCCGGAATTTGCCAACTTTAAAGAGAGTGCAAAGATGCATTCACGGTAAGCAGGGTAAACATTAAAATCGATCTCTACCGTACCATTGGTCTCAAAGGTGATCTGCACCCCCTCTTCCACAAGCCATGTCACCACTTCATAAAACGTTTTATCGCTGTGGTACATGAGAGGTTCACCACCGGTGATGACCATATTGGGTCTGTATCCTATGCTGTCGAATTCTTCCCTAAGCTTTTCAATAAGTACGGTGCTCTCATCCACTTTGATCCACTGCCTGGCATAACTGCTGTCAACAGCAAAATAGGTATCGCAGCCGTAACGGATTTCTCCGTTGACTTCATATTTCGCCCCGAATCCGGGACAGGAAAGGTTACACCCTCCTGTTCTAAGAAAATATGACGGTACACCCGCATACTTTCCCTCACCCTGAATAGAAAAAAATTGCTCAGTTAAATAGAACACTTTTTATCCGCCTGTTTCATAAAATGCCCGAGAAGAGATATCTTCTTCATTCGGATTCTCTTCACTCCAGCGATTCTCTTTTGGTTTGTCTTTCAAAACCTGTGCCAAGACATCTGCAGCACCCTGAATGTCACCTTTTTTAACTGAGTCAGCAATACTCATGGCTTCATCAAAATAGAGACAGGGAATCAAGTTACCCTCTGCTGTTAACCTGATACGGTTACAGTTCTCACAGAAGTCATGCTTATGCGGGTCGATCAGACCAAATTCATAACCATCTTCCAACTCATAGTTAAAGGATGGAGAAGCACCTTCACGACCAAGGGCATGAATGGTATGCTTCTCTTTGACCTTCTCAAGTATCTCTCTACCATGCATCCCTTTAAGGCTCTGCTCGGCATGTCTGTTTTCCATGTACTCAATGAAACGGACTTTAATATGACGCTCTTTACAGTAATCCATAATATCCAGGATTTCATTGTCATTGATGCCTTTAAGCGGTACCATGTTGATCTTGACACCCAAACCTACTTCAAGAGCTTTGTCTATCCCTTTGAGTACCTGTGCCAGTACATCTTTCTGGGCGATTTTGTGTGCCACAGCAGGGATAAGGGAATCTAAAGAGATATTGAGTCGTTTAAGCCCTGCATCTTTCAAACGCTGTGCTGTCTGCGGCAGCAGGTAGGCATTGGTCGTTAAAGCAAGGTCTATGTCCGGTTTGTAATCGTGTATCATTTTAATGAAGGTATCAAGATCTTCACGAAGCAGTGGCTCACCGCCGGTGATACGAATTTTATTGACACCTTCATCCATAGCGACTTTCATAAACAAAAAGAGCTCTTCAAACGAAAGAAGATTTTCTTTAGGTACCCAGGAAAATGGTTTTTCCGGCATACAATACTGACATCTGAAGTTGCAACGTTCTGTGACTGAAACTCTTAAATAATCAACTGTCCTACCGTGTCCGTCTATTAGCATAATAATATTCCATATTTAATTTTGCTTAGGGTATCGAAATGTAGATAAAAGGGGGATGATGAATGTTAAAAAGAGTAGAAATTATAAGTAGTATAAAGTAAATGAATAGTGTTAGGGGATAAACGCTTATATCAAAGAAGGGCTAAAAGCCCTCTTTGAAAGAAATGGAGCGAAGTGCTCCATTGTCACTCAATTAATGGTGACCTTTCCACATTGACTTTTTCCATAGGAATGCCAATGCAGTAAAGATAAGGAAGAATATGAGGACTTTTGGTCCTGTCTCTTCTCTTAGTGGTTTACTCGGATCACCTGTCTCTTCGAGATAGGCAAATACTTTCTCCATACCCTCTTTGTTAAGTCCTGTTCTAGGCATTGCTGTACCTGGGAGTGTTGACTGAGGATTCTCAATAAAGGTATGCAGGAAATGCTCAGATCTTGCACGGATCATAATAGAAAGATCCGGTGGAAGTGTTCCAAGATAGTCAGCCAATGCTGCCTGCTCTTCTGCTACTTTTTGCTTATATTTCATAGCATCGATATCTAAACCTGTTTTGATATTTGACTTCGTTTTTGGAATTTCACCCAACTGAGTCAAATGACCGTAACGGTTAGCATGACAACGTCCACATGCTTCTGTGAAAGCTTCTTTAGGTGTTACTTCACCTGCTTTCTTCGCTTCAAGATACGCAACCACGTTTGCAATATCCTGAGGTGTCGTTACCATTGTTGAGATACTTCCCATTGGGTGTGCCATCGTACCACCTATTGGATACTTATGGTCCACATTCGTAGCTATTGCAGGATCTTTAATAAGTGCAATAAGGAAATTCTTATCGTAAATCGCACCTGCATGCTCCAAACCAGGAGGTGTCACACCACCCATATTTACAGCACCTTCCATGTGACAACCGGCACACATTGCATAGGTTGCTTCACCTGCTGCCGCATCACCTTTAAGCTTGGCAACTTCTGCTACTTCACTCCAAAATTTCTCTTTTGTTTTTGCAACATCCTCTTTCTTCGCCGCTTTCGCTTCTTCTATATCTGCAGTACCGTCATATACCAAACCGTGTCCCTCGACATGTTTGTGCATTTGAGAGTGAGCAAACGGCTCAACACCCCAATATAGTACCAGAGTAAAGATAGTTACGATTCCAAGTATTTTCAATTCTTTCATTCTCTACTCCTTATAGTTTTTTTTCTCTAGAGGTAATAATAGGTAATGCTACCCATAATGCCATAAATGTCAATGCCGCGACCAGTCCGATCGTACTCCAGATACCCTGAGGAGGTAATTTACCCATGAAAGTCAAGACGATCATATCGATCAGCATAGCCCAGAACCAGTACTTGAACAATCCTCTTCTGCTTGCCGGAGCCACATTCGGGCTTCTGTCAAGGAACGGAAGT
>JALSUP010000182.1 GCA_027071315.1 Sulfurovum sp. | reverse complement strand
CGTATCGTTTTTGGTTAAAATCTATTGCTGTTAGAGATGCAGATGAAACATTTTCTGATTTAACTACACTTTAGACAATTCACCCCGTCATATCATAGCTATCATCCTCTCCAAACCCCACAAGCTCCTTATTTGCACAATCACACTCAATAGTTTCATCCACTTTAGGGAAAAACAAGCCGATATGCAAAGTAGTAAAAATAGACTGTAATGCTAATTGTGCACTTCCTGCTGTAACTGTGACACCTTTTTTACAATGAACTCTCCAAGGTAAAGACTCTTCAATATAATCAATAATAGTTTCTTTAAAAGTAATAGATGAGAGCTTAATAATAATAAAACACCAAATTTTAAAATAGAGGAACTGATAATAACTTCTTGAAGTATGCATCATAATATCTTTGAACTTAAAACGATTTTTCAACTCATTAAACATTGGTTCAATACCCCACCTTTTTGCATATCTTTTAATAATCTCTTCTCCTGATAATTTTGTATCTGTTGAGATAATAAGACGCATTGATTTACTATCATCAAATCTTACCCATACTGCTTTTATCGTTTCATACTTAAGAAATCTAGCTTTACAGATAGCCTCTTTGTAATAAACCTTTACCTCTCTATTGTAGATATTGAGAGTTCTAGTTTTTTTCAAATCTTCTAGTTTAGGTTGTATTCGTTTCCCTTTTTTCTTTGGTCTACCCTTTGTTCCTTTTCTTCTAAATGGAGGGAGCTTATAGATAGCCAAATCCTTTCTTGCCATAGTGATAACAGAGAAACCATATTTGCGTTTAGCCCGTAGAACAAGCCTCTGCTTAGCAAACCAACTATCTGTTAGTATCTCTACCTTGATAGATAATTTTCTTTTATCAATCACTCTTTTCATCTTTGCTAAGATTACAATTGTTGTTGAAATTAGATTCTTTTTGGGTTCAACAAGATAGATAAAGAGTGGGAGTGTCATTGTTATATTGCCAATAGTGATAATCAAACCAAATGCCAACCACTTCTGACCAAAAACATAACTTGAACGATTTGCTTTATTGGCATGATCAAACTGTTTATGCCCATTTGGTACTTTTTTCTTTCTACTTCTATAGACTATACTATCATCTATTGATACTGATATCTTATCTATCTTGAACAATAAAAGTATCGCTATTATTATATCTATTTGGATAGAAATATAATCAAATTTAACTCTGCTAAATACCTTATGAATAGTATGATATTTTTGTGGATTTATTATCCTTGCTAACCCAGTTAGATATCCACTACCACTTATCAATTCGGCTTTTATTAACTCTAAGAGCAACTCTTTATTTCTATATTTGATACTTTGTAGTATAATTACTATGATTCTTATATGTATTTCCATACTTTATAAGAATCATTTTTTTTCTTAAACTTTCATTATTTTTGATTTTTTGTCTAAAGTGTAGAGATATTAC
>JALSUP010000181.1 GCA_027071315.1 Sulfurovum sp. | reverse complement strand
TTATGGAAGAATTTTTTCTATTGATTTTATAGAATTTCTCTCAAATGAATGAAGGCATCATTTGAGGAATAATGACTTTAGGTTCTGATTTTGGAATTGGGAGGGTATTTTTAGAGGTGCCCATAAAGCATATAATAAAGCAGACCTTCCCCTATAATGTAATACTTCATCACTATAAATACCCGCAAATATATCCGCAATTTCCATGATAAAAGATCTTTAACTGGATTTTGTATCCTATATCTTCTCTGATCCAATTCTCCAGAAATAGGGGCGGTATTGATACCCTCTCTCTACGGTACCGTCACCACCTCGGTACTGCTTGAAATGTCTTCCGAATGTACGGTTGTCTGATCGTCCAGTGATTTCATGAGTGCCACCTCTTTCAGGTCTGTGTCTTTAAAGAGATCATTGGCAAAGCCGTAGGGGAGTGTCTGGTATTTCAATGTCACGGTAATGGTGTACTGACTGCTGTTGCCCACATTGGCAATGGCATAGTTGACAGTGTCGCTTCCACCGGTGAAGTCACTGTCTGTCATGGCCAGGCCGTAAGGCTTGACCGTGGCAGGGGCGCTTGACTTGTCGAAGCCGTTGGGCAATATGCGGTTGTCTTTCAGGTAGTGAGATGCATGCATCAGGGTGTAAGTCAGGTTGTCGTTCATGTCTGCCATCACCGTTTCGTACACCTGCACCTGCGACGCAGTGGTAATGGTCTCATGGTGCGGTTCGTACTGAAGAGGATCCGGCTTCCCGTCTATATCCGGTATCTTTCCTCTGCTGTCCATCGCACCCGACTCAAATACGGTCTTCCCTTCGGCATCAAGCACTTTGACATGCAGCCAGGCACGGCGGGCCGGGTAACTTGTCGGGAACTTGTGTCCACTGTGGTTTCTGACCCTGACTTTAAAGTTCAGTGTCCCATCACTAAAACTCTTTTCGACGATACCTACTTCTGCGGCAGCAAGCAGCAGGGTTTTCGTCTCTGTAATGGTCTTGTCAAAACTCGCTTCGTCCGCCATGGCACCCAGGAGCGTACGGTTGTTTTTGATGATCTCCAGCATATAGGTATTGGCACCGATGAACTGATGCGTATAGAAAGGGCTTCTCGCCGACAGTCTGCCACCACGGGTCGAGATGATCACACTGCCTTCCGTTTTAGGCATATGGCAGGACTGACAGCTCTGTGTCGAGGCATAGGCACTGTTCTCCCACTCCGTATAGACCATCTGTTCGGGGAAGAGCTGATCGCTGATCTCTCCCTGCATATCGATGACCGGGGTTTCCAGGTTGTGACAGCTGGCACAGAGTTTGGAGTCATCCATGTGGGCGCTGTATGCCGGGGTGAATGCGACACTGTTCTGCATGGGTGGTGTTCGGGGAGAAGTATACTGTCCGTATATCTTCCTGTCGGTGCCGCTGTTGTCCACAATGGTGAAGTGCCCGGACGAGCCTGCAGGGGTGCCAAGATCGGGTGTGTTCTCTATCTGGTGGCAGAGGCTGCAGGAGACGCCATTCATCGCTTCATCATAATGGGGGTTGGCAGGGTTGAAGAAACCGTCGCCGAAAAGTGCAACGGGGTCATCTGCAAACCCTGCTTCGACCGTTGCCATAGGCGTATGACAGCGGCTGCACTTCTTCTCAATGGTTTCTTTATGCTGCGGATTACGCTTGATTTCACTGGCGACCTTTGCTCTCCAGAGAGGGTCTATGGCGGCATTTGCCATCATACTGCTTTTCCAGCTCTTGACAATGGAGACATCTTTACCGTTACTCTCATCAACAATACCGTCATGACAACGGGCACAGTTCTGTGAACCGCTGAAGTGCTCGGAAGTAAAACTTTCATTATGCGGTACAGCATTGGGAAACGAGGTGTCTGATAGCAGGTAAGAGATGATCGGTGTCATCACAGGCGTACCGGAAGCATGAAGAAAAGTGAATGGCAGCAGCACATACAGAATCATAGCCGCCCGTTTTGAATTGAAGATATTTTTTTGCATTGTCTCCCCTTTATATAGCTGAGTATAGCGAAAAAGCGCAGGGAATTCATCACCCTGTTGGGTGAAGAGAAGGTGTTAGAAGAAACGTACCTTTACGAATACAAACTGTTCTCTTCCCATCTCAAAGGATTGTTTTTGATATACAACATCAGTCTACGGTACGAGATATCATTTCGCCAATTCTTACGAATAGTCATACCCTTTCAGACGGAGGGTCTGTCTCTTCATAGTCATAACAGACCTTCATCCGAAAAACTGTAGTACCCCTGCTTTGACAAAATGACATGGTCGAGCAGTTCGATGCCTACCAGTTTGGAAACTTCTTTTAAACGCTGGGTGATCTGTATGTCGGCCCTGCTGGCTTCGAGTGTGCCGGAGGGGTGGTTGTGGGCGATGATGATACCGGCGGCCCTGTCGGCAATAGCATCGGAGAAGACCTCTCTGGGGTGTGCCAGCGACTGGTTCAGCGTTCCGATGAATACCGTTCGGGTGTTGATGATGTGGGAGGCACCGTCCAGGGTGATGCTGAGAAAGTGTTCCTGCGACTTGGTCGAAAAGGATCTGAGTTCGTCATACACCTCCTGTGCGGAAGTAATACGTTTGTTGGCACGTATGAGGTAGCGTTTGCTCAGCGCAATAGAAGCGAGTATCTGTGAGGCTTTGACCTGTCCCAGTCCATGGACAGTACAGAGTTTTTCAAGGGTCAGCATGTCCAAACCCTCATCAAGCAGTGCAATGATCTCTTTGGAGAGCTTTCGCACATCTTTCCCCTGTATGCCGGTACCGAGCAGTATGGCAAGAAGCTCATCATTTTTGAGGGCTTCCACCCCTTTGTGCAGAAGTTTTTCTCTGGGCTGGTCACTTTTATGCAATTCTTTTAAAGTTTTCATTTTATGAGTATAAAATGATTTTCAGCCCTTTGGTAAAAATATGTCAAATTGACATATTTTTACGCTTTAGTCTCTTCCGTGTGCCAGGTCAATCAGCTGATATCCTCTGTTCCACTGCTTATGAATCGACTTTCTAAAGGCAGGAATTCTGGAATTGACAGAGTAAGACTCAATTCTTGCTCTCTTGTCTTTCACAAAGATACAGAACCATTTTCCTCCGCCGTATTCCACATTGAGCAGTCTGTAGCCTTGATCCCATCGCTCTTTGATGATACCGGGAACGGCATCCCAGTCATCGACACTGTGGTAATCCTGGTCTTCAAAACCCGTACCTTTGGCAAAAATACCTACCCAGGTACCTTCTGCCGGCTCGACATCGATCAAATGATAGCCTGCATTCCACTGCCTGGTGATTTCTTTGAGAAATGCCTCTTCATAACGGATATTTTTAAGTATGACATCCGTATAGTCTGTCCCTTTTGCCATGATGCCAAGCCAGTACCCCTTGCCGTTCTCCACATTGATAAGCTTGAATCCCTGTTGAGAGTAAGCCGCTACCGAAGCTTCAAATTTTTTCCAGTCTCGCTTATGAATATAGACCTGCTGCGTATAGCCCGTTCCTTTGGCAGAGATTGCCATCCAGCGGTCATCGCCGTATTCTATGTCGACAATTTGAGAATTATTACGCCACTCTCTTTCAATAGAGGTATTAAAATGACTCAGTTTCGTACTCACAATTAAAGACTGTTCTGTGTAGGGTGTTTTTTTGGAAAACAGACCCACCCAAAAGTGCTCTGCCCATATGGAGGAAGGTAGTAGTAGTCCTGCCCATATTAACACTACATACAGATGTTTTATTTTTACCATTTTTTCTCCTTTTATATAAGGGCACCTCTAATAACCCTATATGTTCATAACTTATTTCTACTGCTAGTATATCCATTCCAAGATTAATCTGTCTTCTTTTCTCTACAAAGTAATTTATAGTATACTATGCACCTAGATTTAAAACAAGGTTGACATATATGTTTACACGTAAAAAACTGACATTGGTCCTTTTTCTTTTTTCACTTCTCTTTTTAAGTGCCTGTACCTCACCCTCTTTCGGGAAGAAAGTAGACAAAGAATACTTTACCGGCGGACAGTTGCGTTCAGAATTTATCTGGAGTGACAGTACAGGGAAAAACGGTACACTTAAAGAGTATGGCTATACCGGACACCAGATATCGACCGTCAACATGACCAACGGGGTTAAAAATGGCCTCCTGACCCAGTTTGATGAAAAAGGACGTGTGATCAGACAGGTGCCTTATGTCAACGGCAAAGTACATGGTGTCGATAAATCATTTTATCCCAATGGAGACAGAATGATCACCTATACCTACCAGAACGGTGTAAAAAATGGATACGCGTACAGCTATTACCCGAACGGAAAGGTTTGCAGAAAAGCCAAGTACAAGAACGGCCAGCTTATGAACTAAGTCACCATGCCTCTATTGCCGAGCTACACCCACATAGTCAACAACAGACTCAAACATACCTACCTTAGTTTTGATGATGAGGGGAACCTTATCATCAAGTCTCCCAAAATTTCTACTGCATACCTTGAAAAACTTTTACTGAAAAAAGCAGCATGGATCAGCCGTTCAAGAGAGAAGATACGAAGCAAAAAAGGGAAGCAGACAAGCGAGCCCGAAAAAGCAGAGATCTATTTTTTAGGCAAAGCCTATCCTCTACATACTGAACAGCACGAAAAAAAAAGAGTCTCTCTTCGTTTTGAAGCGTCACATTTTTTGTTACGTTACCATCACTACGATGCCACACTGACACAAAAGCATATTGACAGCTTTTACAGAGACAATGCGAAAGCGTATATTCCCTCTTTGGTTGACTTATGGGCTCAACGGATGGAACTCTCTCCCAACAAAATCTCTTTTCGCAAGACAAAACGACAATGGGGGAGCTGTTCAGGCAAGAATGACCTCTCCTTCAATACCATGATGATGAAACTCCCTCCGGATGTGATACAATACATTATTGTACATGAGTTGGCACACATTAGGCACAAGCATCACCAGAAAGCATTTTGGGCGATGGTTGGAAAGTATTTACCTGACTATAAACAACAGGTACAGGAACTTAAAACCTATACCACTTACTAAAGGACACATTTATGGACTTCTATCTCCTGGCATTTTTACTCATTATACTGAGCGGTTCTGTGCTTGTGTATGTCTATTACCTCAAAGAGAAAAAAGAGGACCTTGCCAGTATTGAACGCGGTTTTTGTCCAAAATGCCACCATGACAGTATTGAACTGGTAGACCAGAGATCAGGCGGATGCTCCGGTCCGAAGCTTCTCTCTTATGAATGCCCGGAGTGCGGTTACTACAACTCCTTTGCCGTAGACGGGAACAGCGGATGCGGAAGTGGGCGCTGTCGCTAGTTAGTGAGGAGTGAGGAGTGAGGAGTGAGGAGTGAGGAGTGAGGAGATTTTGCATACTTTGGGGCAGATGTCAAGTTTTTTCATGTTGATTCTTGACAGTTTCAGCATAAATCGCTATAACCTTTACAAAAAAGGTATCTACATATGAATTTTTCCAGTTCTTCTTTGAATTTCAACATCCTTCCCTATCAAGAGGGTGTCAAACCACCTGTCACAAAACCAAACCCTGCATTTTTAACAGAAATAGGCGAAGAGGGCATGCGTGACCTCTTCAGACGTTTTTACACTTCACTGCACAAAAGTACCATTAAAGATCTCTTTCCTCAAAGTGAAGAGGAGATGATGATCGCTTCCCAGCACTCGGCAGACTTTTTCATACAGATCTGCGGAGGGACGCCCTACTTCAACCAGAACAGAGGTGCCCCGCAAATGGGAAGAAGACATGCCCCCTTTGCCATCACCCCCGAAGCACGACTTCACTGGCTGGTACTGATGGAAGATGCTTTACAGCCGCTTGTCGGACAGATATCAGATGAGAATATGCAGAGTTTCTGGGATTATGTGAATGTGTTTTCGATATGGATGATCAATACGAGGGAGTAAACTTTATTGGTTTATAAAGTTTACTCGATTAGTAACTGATTTCTTTACGTTTATTTCTATTTCCTCTTATTTAGATTGTGGCGTTGTTTTTCTCTGTCACTTTTTTCTTTTTTGCAATGCGCAAAAAAAGAAAAAAGTAACCAAAAAAGCACGTTTCACGCATCGATAAAAAAACCACAAACTGCTGGCGTGTTGAATGAATTCTTTTGTAGGTAAATTTTTTATAGGCATTAGTTTTTCCCACAGTAAGCAATTATATTTTCCTATGTAGATAATGCATCCGGCAAAAGCCAAGTTATCAATTGCTCTACCTGTCATCTCGAACGACCTTGAAAGCGGAGCGATTCGAGAGAGATGACGATTTTTTGTTTCGTTTTTTCTAAAAAAATGAAGAGAGAAACAACGCCACACCATAAATACAAAGGAAGTTAGCTAAAAGAGAAAAAATTATTCCCATCCAATGTATAGCGATACAAGAGATGACTAATCAAATCTTTTTATACGTGCATGACAGTAAGGCTTTCCGCCCTTGCGGACATAATGATTTTGATGATACGCTTCAGCTGAGTAAAACGGTGCCTTATCCAACACTTTGGTGGCGATCTTCAACCCCTTGGCTTCTAAAATCTTTATAAGCTTATTGACAGTCTTACGCTCGCTGGCATTGCTGACGAAAACAGCAGAGAGATATTGCGACCCGATATCCGGTCCCTGACCGTTTTTCTGGGTCGGGTCATGAATTTCAAAAAAGGTTTTGGCAAGTGTCTCGTAACTTACTTTGGAAGGATCGTAGATCACCTCAACCGTCTCAAGATGACCTGTCTTTTTACGTACCACTTCTTTATAGGCCGGATTTTTAACATGGCCACCCATAAAACCGGAGATCACCTCTTTCACCCCGGGGATCTTCTCCATGTAATACTCCACACCCCAGAAACAGCCACCCGCAAAATAGGCTTTTTTCAACTGTGGGGTGACTGCCTTTTTCTTTTCAAACTGTAAAGAGACGGAGTTGACACAGTGGCGGGTATTTTTCTTTGTGTAGCCTTCGCCCTTGAAGACATGCCCCATGTGGGCACCACAGGTTGCACAGACGATCTCTGTACGTCTTCCGTCTCTGTCAGGGACTTCTTTTATGGCTCCGGGAATGGCATCGTCAAAACTTGGCCAGCCGCAATGGGAAGAGAACTTGTCACCCGATCTGTAAAGTGCAGAACCGCAGACTTTACACCTGTAAACCCCTGCCTCTGTTGTGTTGACATATTTTCCGGAAAATGCCCTTTCTGTGCCTTTGTTGACAATGACATTTCTTTCAAACTTGGAAAGTTTATTGAGTTGGGGAGTCCATGCTTTCATGTCTCCAGAGAATGCAGTACTTGCCCATAAAAGTATGAGCAGTGTCAATAGTATTTTCATTTTAAAACCTTTTGTAATCATTTGGCGACACTATACAAAAGGTCTGTGTAGTGCAAATGTACTAAAGCGACTAATCTTCTTTGACGGCAAATTTTCCTGAGCCTAAAAAAGCAATGGCCAGGGCAGACAGCAAATAGAAGAACTGTAACTCGACCGCCCAGGCACCATGCCCGCCAAGTTTCAAGAATGCTCCCAATTGTGTCAGATAAATGATCACCAGCATATTGACAGCAATGATCCCTGCCCATATGCGGCTTCTCCACCCCAGTATCAACAGTATAGGAGCCACGATCTCTCCCACATACACACCATAGGCAAGCACTTCAGGCAAGCCCTGTGCAACCACCAGACCCTTAATGAAGCCTATACCATGCTGCAGCTTATAGATCCCGTGAAAAAGCATCAAACCGCCAAGCATCATCCTCAGTATCAGTTTTCCTATATTGTCTGTCATCTCTGTGTCCTTTACTGACCAAATATCTGACAGAACATGCCAGCAGGAGGTCTCTTTGAAAATTTTCAGTACTATAGCATTTTTTCTTAAGGATCATGAAGTCAATTTTAAATTAAAAGGAAAAATTAGAAGCGATAAACAAGGAGATCATATAAAAAACAAGGAAATATGAAAAAAATCGCTTCTAAGTAGGTACGATTGCTAAGAGCAAACAAGGAAGTTCACAATTTTGGACAAGGAGTAAACAAACTCTCAACATCGTTGTGAAAGATCTCTCTTTCTTATGAGTATTATAACCCGTGAAGATGTACGCTTGGAAAATCAATGATTAACGGGATGATTAATCTATCGATAAATACACATTAGTCACTGTTTTTCTTCCCATACCCCTGCTCTGGTTCAGCCACCAGCAGCACCTCTCCCTCGCTGTTATTCACTGCATACGATTTTACAGATGCATCATACTCATTATGGCTCCACTCATCACTCAGCACTTCTGCCTGCTGCATGACCATCTTGATCGCTTCCAACTGCTGGTCAGGAGGATACTTGTAGCGTCTGAGGATGATGCGTATCATATTTCTCATCTTCGCTCTCACAGACTCACGCTTCTGCCAGTCTACACTGACAGAGTTTCGTAACTTTTTAGTAAGCTCTATCGCGATATTTTTAAGTATCTCATCTCCCATCTCTCTCATGGCAGACTCATTCTCTGCAAGGGCATCGTAGAATGCCAGCTCATCAAAGCTCAACCCTAGCTCTTCACCATGCTTGTTGGCTTCTGCAAAGTCTTTCGCCATCTGTATGAGCTCTTCTATGACCTTCGCTGTTTCTATGGCTCTGTTATGGTACTGCGTGAGTGTCGCCTGTAGTCTGTCACTGAACTTCTTCTCCTGCACGATGTTGGTCTTGGTCTTCGCCTTGATCTCATCTTTGAGTAATCGTTCCAACAGTTCCACTGCCAGGTTCTTATGCTCCATGTTTGCCACATCCTCCAGGAATTCTTCAGAGAGTATGCCAATGTTTGGTTTGTCCAATCCGACCAAAGAGAAGATGTCCTCTACCCCTTCGGACACCACAGCATTATCGATGATCTGCTTAATAGCTTTGTTCGGGTCATCTTTCTTACCTGTTTTTCTATCTGACTTCTGGATGATGGCTTTAACCGCCTGAAAGAAAGCTATCTCCTCTTTGTGTGTCTTGGCATCATCGAGCGTGCCACAGAGAGAAAATGCCTTGGTCAGTGCCAACACTTCATCCGAGTAGCGTTTCTTTCCATCTTCCAGTCCCAAGATGTGATTAGCAGCAGGAGCCAGCAACATGTGTGCTTTGGTCATATACTCCGAGTAGTCAAAGCCATGATACATATCCTGCACAATCTCCAAACGTTTCAGCATCTCTGCCAGTGCTTCTGCCGTATCTATGGTACCTGTCCCTTTACCGCCTGCATGGGTGTAAGCCTTGAGGGCATGTTTGAGTTCGTTGGCTATACCGATGTAGTCAACGACCAGTCCACCTTTTTTGTCTTTAAACACACGGTTCACTCTGGCGATGGCTTGCATAAGGTTGTGTGAACGCATCGGTTTGTCCACATACATGGTATG
Organism: Sulfurovum sp.; assembly: GCA_027071315.1. Taxonomy (GTDB): domain Bacteria; phylum Campylobacterota; class Campylobacteria; order Campylobacterales; family Sulfurovaceae; genus Sulfurovum. The sequence goes on along the minus strand of JALSUP010000181.1, from coordinate 43,606 downwards.
CACGCTTGGAGCATCGAAGCCTGTGAGCCACATATCTCTGACGATGACCAGCTTGAGTTCATCATCGGGGTCTTTGAAGCGTTTCTCTATCTCTTTTTTGACCTGTTTGGAGTAGAGGTGTTTTTGCATGTTGGCATTGTCTGAGGCAGAACCTGTCATGATGATCTTGATGGCACCCTTTTTATAATCACCTTTGGGATCATCACTATCCCACTCCGGACGCAGAGCGACAATGGCATCGTAAAGCTCCACAGCGATCTGACGACTCATCGCCACGATCATCCCTTTACCCTCTATGATGGCAGTACGTTCTTCAAAATGCTCTACCAAGTCTTTGGCTATCTGCTCAATACGTGGCTTTGCCCCAACCAGCTTCTCCAGAGCAGACCACTTGCTCTTGAACTTTTCTCTGTCGGACTTCTCTTCATCTTCTACCAGTTCACCCACATCTTCGTCTATCTCTTTGAGTACGTCAGCATCCAGGTCCAGCTTGGCAAGGCGGCTCTCGTAGTAAATGGGAACTGTTGCACCGTCCGCCACGGCATCTTCTATGTCATAGACAGAGATGTAGTCACCAAAGACCGCTCGTGTGTCTTTGTCTTCACTCTCTATCGGCGTACCTGTAAACCCTATGAATGTGGCATTGGGAACAGCATCTCGGAGGTGTTGGGCATAGCCGTATTTAAACTGACCTGTCTCATTGTTCAGCATGGCATCAAATCCATACTGTGAACGGTGCGCTTCATCGGCAATGACGACGATGTTGTCTCTCTCACTCAGTACGGGAAAATGGCTCTCCTCTTTTTTGAGTGCAAACTTCTGTATGGTGGTGAAGATGATTCCTCCTGAGGGTTTGTTCTCCAGTATCTGACGCAGATCTTCCACACTCTCCACCTGCACCGGCTCCTGCCCCAGTAGCATTTTAGCTGAGGAGAAGGTAGCAAAAAGTTGACCGTCCAAGTCGTTTCTGTCTGTGACGATGAGCAGTGTCGGGTTCTTCATCTCGGGCTGTTTGGTCAGCTTCCCTGCAAAACATGCCATAGAGATGGACTTCCCAGACCCCTGCGTATGCCACACCACACCACCACGTCTTGAACCGCTGAGTGATGCTTCCATGACTGAGTCTATGGCTTCTCTTACTGCATGAAACTGGTGATACCCTGCGATCTTCTTGATGATCTTCTTTCCGTCATCTTCAAAGAGTACGAAGTTCTGTATGTAGTCGAGCAAATGTTCTTTGTCAAAAAAGCCTTTGATGAGCGTGTCGAGTTCATACTCCAACAATGGCTTATCTGTCTCATCTCTGATAGTCCGCCAATACATATAACGCTCATCCGTCGCCGTAAGAGAACCTACTCTGGCATTGATACCGTCAGAGATAATGAGGGCTTCGTTGTAAACAAAGAGGTCTTCTATCTCATCTTTGTAGGTCTGCAGCTGGTTGTAGGCTTTGAAAATGTCAGCATTCTCATCGGCTGGGTTTTTAAGTTCTATCACAGAGAGAGGGATGCCGTTTATGAATACAATGAGGTCAGGTCGCCTGTTCCCCTTTGTACCTTTGACGGTAAACTGATTGACCACCAGAAAGTCATTATTGTCGGCATTCTGAAAGTCGATGATCTTGACCACATCACCTTTGCTGCCGTCTTTCCCTTTTACCTCTACAGGTATGCCCTGCAACAGCATCTTGTGAAAGGCTCGGTTGTTCTGTATGAGTGTGGCGTGCTGTGGCTTTTGCAGGAGGTGTACTGCTTCATCTATGGCAGTTTTAGGGAGTGTGGGGTTGAGTTTTGTCAATGAGGTATAGAGTCTATTGGAGAGTAAGACTTCCTGAAAGTTTTTTCTCTCAGGTGTGCTGGTATCAGGGGCGATGTCATAGCCGTGTAGATAATCGTACCCTAGCTCTTGGAACCACTCTATAGCTAACTGTTCTACTTGGTCTTCATTAATCATCTTTTCTCTTTTTCAATGTTTCAAGAAAGGCTCTTCCTTCTGTAGTAAGTATATATTTTTGTTTACTGCTTCTTGGTTTATCCGGGTACAAATATGCAATTTTTTTATCACCTATCAATGTTCTAAGTTGCCGTTTGAGTGCTCCTGAAAGACTTTGAAGTCCCAGCGTTTTTACGATTTCACTTGAAGACTTGTCCTCGTCTTGCAGCATAAGTAGTATTTCTATGGCAGGGTCGCCATACTCGATAGTTTGCTTTTGTTTAAACAGGACTTGTCCCCCAACTTGTCCCCCTTCAGAAGCCCAAGTTCTCTTTGGCAAAATTGTAAGAAAATAACTCCTGTCATCATCTGTCTCAAAGACAGGCTTTTGGGAACCATTATTTCGCATTGCCCGACGTATCTTCGGTATGCCTGTGCCTTTCCCTTCCGTCAAATGTAACTCTCTCAAAAAATCACCTATGCGGCGATTGAGATACCTTCGGCTAATAATGCGCTCTTTTTTGAAATCATCTTGACTCAAAGGCGGCATGGGACCTCCATGCGAGAGTATCTCTATCTGATCCAAGCGTACATTGACTTCTATAGGTTCTCGTATTTCATAACTCTTATGATACACCGCATTGGCAAGTGCCTCCTCTATGGCTTGGAATGGATAGCTGTAAAATCGAATGGCTTCTGCCTGTCCCTCTACTTTTTGTACATGCTCTTGAATGACCTGTGTTTTTATGTGAGAAAGAGCTTTTCTAAGCTGTTGATGTATGGCTCCTTTAAAAACCTTTTCGGTAAAACTGTCACCAATATCATCATGGTAGATGTTGACTTCTATCTGCGTATACGGGAAAAATTTCTCAGGTGTCTCCGAGAAAAAGAGCAACCCCACATTTACAGGTCTCAGATACTCACTCGGACCTCGTGCAATTTGCATTACCCTGACCAACTCTTCAAATGTCATACCTTCTGAACTCTTAAACAAGTCACTTTTCACATCTTGCAGGAACATACGAATTTCTGCCAATGACAAATCATCAATACTCGCATGATGGTTGATTCTGTCATCAAACGGTATTTTGGCTGCCAACTGCATTAACTGTTGCTCTTCCTGTTCGTTTGCTTTTGGAGAAGAAGAACCACGGCGGACATAGTAAAGTTTTTCAGCACCTTTGGCAAGGCTTCGTGATGCTTTGTAAGGTCTGGTCTCGCCACCTGGCACCCATACTACCAAGATATGTTTACCGTCTATTTCGTACGGTGCTACTACGGGTGTATAAGCCGGAACAATCTTCTGACAGAGGCGATGGATGTCCAGTTGCATCTTATCCAAGTTATCAATCTCTATACCCTTAGGAGGCAACACAGCACGACCATTCTCTTCTGCTATACCAATGACAAGATACCCACCGCCCCAGTTGTTCACATCGTTAGCGAAGGCACAGATGGTATGGAGGATAATCTCAGGGTTCCAACCCTCTTTGAACTCTATGCGTTCCCATTCTACTGTGGAGCCGTGGATGAGTTCGTGGATGTTAATTGGTAGTGCCATTAGTTTTCCTCTTTATGTTTTTTCTTACACAACACTATATTCTCTCGGAGATACGACTTTAGTCACGTAAAATAGATCAACGACTAAAGTCGCTGCCCCAGCACTTCTCGGAGATACGACTTCAGTCGCATAACATACACTACCACCTAACACTTCAACGGTTAAAACCGCTGCCCCTACACTTGCAGGAGATGCGACTTCAGTCGCGTAAAACAACCCATCAGCCATAAATACCATGAAACCTCTCCTTTGCATCTGACAAGTTTGCTTTTTCTGCATTGTGTGCAATATAGTTATAGACTACATCAAAATGTTCCTGATCTCGTATGCCTTTATCAAAATATCCCTTTCCCCACAGAGTACCTTTACGATTGAGTATTTTATTTATCTCAAAAGCACTGGCACCTTTGACAATCTTAATCGTCGTTGCAATATTTTCTTTTTGTTTGAAAAGCAGATGCAAATGATTAGGCATAATACTGAATGCTACAAGATTATACAATATTCCATCCTTTGAAAGTAAAAAACTTTTAAACCATTGCACTACTTCCCCATTCAGATAAGCACCTTTGTGTGAGGTATCAAGATATTTATCTACCTTATATTGCTTCAACGAGTTGGAAATATCTTCTTTTGATATGCGTTTCAAAAAGTCATCTATACTGTCATGTGTCCGGAAAGTAACAAACTGATAGTAGCCAACCATGTCGATATGTGGAAGATGACGTTTTTTATTCATGAGCACTCCGAAGAAAAACAGGCGCTGCGACTTCAGTCGTGCAAAACAGATCAACGACTAAAGTCGATGCCCCAACACTTCTCGGAAGTGCGACTTCAGTCGCGCAACATACACTACCGCCTAACACTTCAGCGGTTAAAACCGCTGCTCCTTTCATAGCTCCACCTCCGACACATCCAACTCACCAGAGAGGAGTTTCGGAAGAAGTGTATCTCTTGTTTTTTGTAATGACAATATTTCAACTGAATTATTCTTTATTTGTTTAAACATAGGGTCAACTATTTTGTTGAATTTTTGGATAATTTGTTCATCTTTTAGTATCTTTAATGACTTGAGAGTGTTTTGGTTAACTGAACCAAATACTGTACCCTCGGTGTTATAACCATCAAAATATACACGAAGGTTTTTCAAAACAAGATAACTATAACCTAAAGAGTCACTTTTATGTTTTAATGCAGACAGACCTCGTCCTATGCAACACTCTTTCATAGCTATATTAATATCACCAACGGGAGCACGAACACTCAATAAAATGTCATCTTCTTTCGCTAGTCTTTTAGGTTCTGTGGTATATACTCTTTCACTTGGAAAATAAGTACCGAAGTCTCTTCTTCCTTGAAAAAAAATCATACCATTTTGAGTTTCATTATAAGACTTCCCAGATGGAGACTGCCCCATAGTTACATTAAACTCATCTTCTATAGTTGAAACCTCCCAGCCCGACGGAATCATCCCCATCTCACTCTCCACAAACTCACTCGGGAAAAGCTCCAGTATCTCTTTCGATATACCAAGCTCTTTGGCAGCAAGTTCCAGCTCTGCATCACTATCTGCTTTAGCCCTCGCATGTACAGGGTCAAAGTCCACAAACCAGGACTTGAACAGAGCCTGAGCCATCGCTTCGAGTGTCTCGTTCATCTTGCGGTTGAGTTCGATTTTGTCATCGAGGGTTGAGAGGATGTGGGCTATTTTCTTTTGGATTTCTATTGGTGGTTTTGGTATTTCAAAGTTTTCTATCATCACTTTAGTTAAAGCATTTCTGGTTGCACCTGCTGAAGATATTGATAACATATAGTTTTGCATAGATTGAGAATTTAGATAGTAATTTACATATGATGAATTTAACTCATTTTGCTTAGTTCTTATAATTGCTACATGTTGATTAACTCTAGCAGGTAAATATTGAGAAGGGACTTTACACACTCTGGCTACAGAGTCCCCAGTTATGTTAAGTAAAACATCATCTTCTTCAATGCTAACATTTTTCAATTTTTTAGCAGCTTCACTATCGATATATACCAAGCCATTACTACTGAAGGTATTATTCAATATATTTTGACTTCTGAATAATGCATATTCTCCAGTTTCTAAATATACACTACTACCGCCTCTTGGTGTCGATCCACTTCCTATTTTAGAGCAATAATCACCAAGTTTCACACCATCCCATTTAGACTTCATACCCAAGCCCCGACAAGTTCTTCTTAATCTCATTCTCCAATCGAGCCGACTCTGAAAACTGTTCCCCAAGCGTAGCAGTCAACACTGCCATCTTCTCCCCAAACGGCACACCGTCATCTTCCTCTTCAGCCACACCCACATAGCGTCCGGGAGTCAGAATGTACTCCTGTTTGGCGATCTCCTCAGTCGTCGCACTATAATAAGCTCCAAGTTCATCGACATCTTCACCTTTTCTAAACGCATGGAAAGTGTCGGCTAATGCTTTGGTATCTGCATCATCAAAAGCTTTTTGTGCTTTTGTTATCATGCTCCCAACTTCTCTGGCATCAATAAACAGAGTTTTGCCTTTTTGTGACTTGTTGCGGTTAAGTATCCAGATGCAGGCAGGTATCTGTGTGTTGGCAAAGAGCTGTGACGGTAGAGCAACAATGGCTTCGACCAAGTCTGCTTTAACAATGGCTTCCCGTATCTCCTTCTCTCCGCCTGACGTGGTACTGAGGCTTCCGTTGGCAAGCACAAGACCGACAACACCGTTGGGTCTGGTGTGGTGGAGCATGTGCTGCATCCATGCATAGTTTCCGTTGCCTTTGGGTGGTGTACCGTACTTCCACCGGGCATCACTCTCCAGACTTGCATCCCACCATTCATCCTGATTGAACGGTGGATTGGCAAGCACATAGTCAGCTTTCAGGTCTGGGTGCTGATCTTTGGTGAAAGTATCACCGGGCTCTTTCCCGAAGTCGAAGTCTATACCACGGATCGCCATGTTCATCGCCGCCAGTCTCCATGTGGTCGGGTTGGACTCCTGACCGTAAACAGAGATGTCTTTGATCTTCCCGCTGTGCTCCTCTATGAACTTTTCGGAAGAGATGAAAAACCCGCCAGAACCCATAGCAGGGTCATAAACTCTGCCTTTGAACGGCTCTACCATCTCAACAATGAGATTGACGATGGACTTCGGCGTATAGAACTGCCCGCCTTTTTTGCCTTCTGCTCCTGCAAACTGTCCTAAAAAGTATTCATACACATGACCAAGTATATCTTTGGCTTTGAGTGTTTCATGTTCAAAAGGAATTGTCGCTATAAGGTCTAGCAGATCAGCGAGCTTGTTCTGTTCTATCTGCAACTGTGCATAGTTCTTGTTGAGGATGCGTTTGAGTTTGGGGTTCTCTTTCTCTATCAGCTCCATCGTATCATCGAGCATCTTCCCCGCACCCTTAAACTCACCACCCAGAGGAAGTGCCGAACCAAGAGAGAGACGGATGTTGTCCTGAATGTACTGCCAACGAGCCGCAGCAGGTACCCAAAAGACATTTTTCTCCGTGTAGTAGTCCCTGTTCTCCAACTCCTCGTCTATAAAATCATCAGAGTCTTCACCAAGGTAGTAGTCATTCTCAGGGTCTTTAAACGCAGCCATCAACTCCTGCCGACGTGTTTCAAAGCTGTCAGAGACATACTTCACAAATACCATACCCAGTACCACATGTTTATAGACCGCCGCATCGAGTGATGGCAGTAGCTTATTGGCTGATGTCCACAGCTTCTTTTCCAGGTCTTGCAGGAATTTTTGTTCTGTCAAGTGAGTATCCTCATATTGTTTGTATCAATTATAGCCAAAATGATATCCAAAATGAACTATGTGATAATAATGTATAATGTGCGGCAGAGTCAGGGAATAAATAGTATAGTTTGAAAGTAAGTTGTTTATATGGGAATTAGTGATGAATTAGAGTGGTGCTCGCTACAGGACTTGAACCTGTGACTTCCACCATGTCATAGTGGCACTCTACCAACTGAGTTAAGCGAGCAAATGTAGTGTTAGGGCAGAATTATAACCAAGAGATACTTAAAAAAGGAGCTCCTGGCTTAAAAATTTAGTTTTTACAGACCCAGGCACTCTCTGTACAGAGTTTATCGAGGTAGTGACTGGCTTCACTTTTTCCTGAGGTCAGTGCTTTTTTAAAGTTTTTATAGGCTTTCATTTTGTCATTGGGGACACCCTCTCCCCAGGCATACAGGAGCGCCACATTCAACTGGGCATTGACATTGCCTTTTTCGGCTGCCTGCTTAAAATACTCAAGCGCCCGAATATTGTTCTGCTCAACCCCTTTCCCTTCCAGATACATGGCGGCAAGGTTATTGGCCGCACGGTCAACACCTTTTTCTGCCGCCAGAGCATACCAGCGCTCGGCACGTTCATAATGCTGGGGATGTGACTCATCCATGTTGTAGTAGATCACCCCCAGATTGTAGGCAGCCTCTCCGGAACCTGACTTTGCGGCTTTTTCATACCACTCCATGGCCTGGGACATGTCCTGCTTGACACCCTTGCCGTTGGCATAGATGAGTGCCACATTGTACTGCGCTTCTGCATCTCCCTCTTTGGCCAAGACGTAAAAGGCATTGAGTGCCTGCACAAAATTGCCTTTGTTATATTCGGCGACTGCTCTGTCAAAATCGCTTGACCAGGCAGAGACTGCCAGTATTGCCAAGACTACAAACTGTTTTAAGATCATTTTCTTCTTTTCCTTATTCTATGGTTTCTGCTATAAATGTTTTTGTGACTTTCCCGCCAAAACGGTAAACACCCGCCTCGTAGGAGACATAGAGTTCATCCCCGCTCCTGGGGTGTACTTTGACCTGTTCCTTGACCCTGCCTTCTATGTGGTTGCGTATGAAACAGGCGACCATTCCCGTACCGCAGGCCAGCGTTTCATCTTCTACCCCGCGTTCATAGGTTCGGACATACATGGTGCCATCTTCTACTTTACAAATGTTGACATTGGCATTGTACTTTTCGCGCAAAGCCCTTGCCTTTTTAAGATCGAACTCCTCAATGTCATCTCTCACAGCTACCAGATGGGGCACGCCAGAGTTGATGAGCCACCAAGTCTCACCCTCTTCTTCAATGTCCTGGCTGAGTATGTCAGGTGTTGTCATATCGGAGACAACATAGAGTCCGTTGATGGTTGCACGGATGACACCGGCACCGGTGAGGAACTCCGCTGTTCCGTCTTTGGAAATACCTTTTTCATGGGCAAAATGGGCGACTGCCCGGCTTGCATTCCCGCACATGTCAGCATGGGAACCGTCGGAGTTGTAAAATTCCCACTCGAAGTCATAGTCGTTATGAGGTACCAGTACGACCAGACCGTCCGCACCCACACCGTTTTGTCTGTGACACAGTTTTTTTGCCAGGGCAGAACGGTCTTCATGCTTCTGGGCAATGAACATGACAAAGTCATTGCCGTTGGCCGAATACTTGGTCACTGTCATAGCATATCTCCTCTTATCTCATCTCTGACACGCTCAATTTCAGACATTAACTGAGCCAGTGTACCGCTGTTGTCAATGACATACATGGCGTTGTCACGCTTCTCATCAATGTCGATCTGTGCATCCATACGCGCCTGCACCTCATCCTGACTTAAACCGTCTCTCTGCATGGCTCTCTCCAGCTGCTGTTCCGGCCGGGCATAGACCACGATCACATTGGCAATGGCATAACGTCCCCCCTCGTAAAAGAGCGGTATATCTACCAGATAGGGCTCTGCACGTTTGTCAAGTTTGTCCGAGACAGCGGCAATTTTACTGTAAATGATAGGGTGCAGCAGGGCTTCCAGTTCTTTTCGTTTTTCAGGGTCGGAGAAGACCAGAGAACCAAGCTTTTTTCTGTCAACTTTACCGTTGTTGACAAAGTCTTCACCAAAAAGCGCCACGATCTTCTCGCTCTGCTCATCAAGTACATCATGTGCGATCCTGTCGGCATCGATGACACGGAATCCGCACTCCGCCATACGTTTGACCACTGTACTTTTACCCGTGGCGATCCCTCCTGTTAGAGCATAGGCATATTGAAATGACATTTTGATCCTCCTTTTTTTAATATATTTGCATGTATAGTGTTTACCACTTTCTAAATGATTTCAACTGCATCTCGTCATAGTGATAAACATCATCTCTAAATTGCAGTTTCCCGTCATAATCGACCCATGCCGTCAGATAGACGACATCAATAGGTACCTTGTGATTGAGTTTCAGGAATGTCTTCTCTTTCCCTTTAAGCGTTTTTTGCGCTTTGTCATAATCGACATTTTCATTGAAGGTCGAAAAGGTCTTCAACAGTCCTCTTGGGTTCTGAAGACGTATACAGCCGTGACTGAATGCCCGTTTTGAACGTTTGAACAAATGTTTTGACGGGGTATCGTGCATGTAGACCGAAAACTTGTTGGGGAAGAGGAATTTTACTTTCCCCAGGGCATTTTTATAACCCGGTACCTGTGCGAAACGGTAGGGTACGGTCTTGCTGTAGCGGTATTGCGCCCAGTTGACAGAATGAGGGTTGACAAGCGGCGCATCTTTCCCCCAGCCGGCACGTATTTCAATACCCTGTTTTGCCATGGCATTGGGGTTGCGTAACAGCTTCGGGATCATCTCTTTCTGGATAATGCTCTTAGGGATGTTCCAGTAGGGGTTCAGCACGATGTACTCGACCGTATCGGAGAAAATAGGTGTCGGGTGGTTGGGTTTTCCCGTTACCACACGCATCGTCTGTATCAGTTTGCCGTCTTCTTCAAAATAGAGTTTGAAATCAGGGATATTGACGATGACATGACGGTTCCCCTCTCTCTCGTTCAGCCACTTGAGCCTGTCAAGATTGAGACGGATCGTGGTAATACGCTCTTGTACCGGTACATTCAGTACTTTAACGGTGACAGGGCCTACGACCCCATCTGCTTTGAGTCCGTGCCGTTTTTGAAAACGCTTGACAGCCTCCTGCAGACAGTGGTCATAACGGTCTTCCTCTTCTTCTCCGCAGCTTACATAGTCGCCTGTCATGCGTAAACGTTCGCGCAGGGAGTAGACCCCTCTGTCACGTTTTCCCGCTGTCAGTTTCTTTGACAGATAGACCGGTTCCCAGCCGCCCTCTTCACGTATTTTCATGTAGTGGATCAGGGCTTTCTGCAAGGCTTTATAGTGGTATGCTGTCGGCTGCAGGGCGTCAAACATCTTTTTCAGGCTCGTACCGAAAGCAGCCTGTTCCAGGATCTTAACAGGGTAGACACCGGGTCTGTGCAGTACCCACTCCGTACTGACATCGTTGACCATCAGGTTGGAGATGCGCGCCTGAAAGGCTCCCCAGTTGATACTACCGAAAAAGGCATAGTCCGTATAGCCTTTATAGAGTTGGGTTATTTTAAACTCAAGGCTCACTTTCTCATAAATGTCACCACCGCGGGCATAGAGATTTTCTGCCATCTGACGCAGGGTAAGACTGTCACGGTAGAGTTTTCCCTGTCTGTCAAGGGTTTCATCGTCTGCAATGTAGTCAAAGAGTTCCTTGGCTGCGGAAGAGAGTCCCTTTTCATGCATCCAGACGGGGGTAAAGAGAAGCTGTTTGTAGGCTTTGCGTAAAAAACTGCCCTTCTCTTCACTCTGCAGTGAATTAAAAATGATCTCGGAGGCCTGTTCCTGATACTCTATCTCTCCTGCTTCCAGTGCTGTACTGTGCAGAGAAAAGGTGAGAGTTACGGCAATTAGCATTAAAAATGTCTGTATTTGTTTCATCATTGTTTTTACTCTTTTTAAACATTAAGGGCTAAGCTTTTTCGCTTTGCTGTTAACGGATTGTGTAATAATTATAGCGTAAACTCATCATAGAAATGTTAAAATCCCTCTATGCATTTTATTTTTGGCGCCCCCTGGTTTTTTTTACTGCTTCTACTCCTACCCTGCTTCCTCTGGTGTAAACAGTACAACAAAAGCTACTACTTCCCCAAACTCGACTGGATCAGCAGACAAAGTCCACTGCTCTCCTGGGAACCCTGGCTCAAAATACTCATTTTTTCTCTCATGGTCTTTGCACTGGCCAAACCTTTTGTCTACGATGCCGCCGGGAATGCCCATAAAAAGGGAAGAGACCTCATCCTGGCCATTGATGCCAGCGGTTCCATGGCCGAGAGCGGATACAACAGTAAAGACCGCTATCAGAATAAATACGAGAGCACCATTGCACTTGCCAAAGCCTTTAGCAAAAAACGTTTGGATGACAACATGGGAGTAGTGGTCTTCGGTACCTTTGCCTACACCGCTTCCCCACTCACTTACGATCTTGATGCCCTCTCTTTCCTGCTCGACATGACCAATGTCGGCATCGCCGGAGAGAGTACGGCCATCGGCGATGCCGTGATGCAGTCCATACGTACACTCTCTTTTGGTGAAGCAGAAAACAGAGCCATTATTCTACTGACAGACGGGTACCACAATGCCGGGAGAACGTCACCCAAGGAAGCCGTCAAACTGGCAAAGGAGAAAGGCATTAAGATCTACACCATTGGTATAGGAAAGAAGAGTGACTACGATGCGGCCTTGCTTGAAACCATGGCCAAAGAGAGCGGCGGGAAAAGTTATGCCGCTGTCTCCGCCGAAGCCCTGACTGAAGTCTTTAAAGAGATCGATCGTCTGGAACCCAGTCAAATCCGTGGTGAGAACTACCTTAACCAGAAACTTTTAATTCTCTTTCCTTTGGGCTTTGCTGCACTTCTTCTTTTACTCTGGATGCTTTATGCAGGGAGAGAGAAATGATAGGCTTACTCTACCCCACATTTTTATGGCTGCTCCTTCCTCTGGGACTGCTCTTTTGGCAGCGCAAAGAGAGAAATCTGCAAAACATCATTCACGGTATGGTACTTGCACTCATCATTGTTTCCCTTGCGCGCCCTGTCGTCAAAGAGGGGATTCAGGAGAGTAAAATAGAAGCCAGAGACATCATCATTGTGCTGGATGTCTCCTACTCCATGCGGGCAAAAGACCTTCAGCCTTCACGCTATGAATTTGCAAAAAGTACGATTACTTCCCTGCTGGCACGTTACCCGCAGGACAATATTATGCTCATTGCCTTTACTTCCAACCCTCTGCTGCTTTCTCCTCCCACCACAGACCATGCACTCATTCTGACAGCACTCAAAAGTCTGAATCCGGAGTATATTCTTACCAAAGGGACGTCACTTAAAAAACTCTTTGCGAAACTCCAAAAAATGCACAGTCAAAACAAAGATCTTATTCTCATCACCGATGGAGGAGAAGACCAGAACAGCGAAGCACTGGCCGAGCAGCTTAAAAAAGCACAGGTCCATCTTGCTATTCTTGCGCTGGGAACCAGTGCCGGTGCCACCATAGAGAACCCGGACGGTACGCTGGTCAAAGACAAAGAAGAACACCTGATCATCTCCCGTATCAACCCTATACTGAAGCCTTTGGCAGAAGCCCTGGACGGAGCCTATGTTACACCTTCTTCTTCTCCCGAAGCCACAGCCACAGCCCTGCATGAAGTACTGGAAGCACAGGACAGAGAGTCACAGGAGATCAGTAAGAAACAGCATACCTACAGCGAACTCTACCAAATACCTTTACTCCTTGCCCTGCTGCTCTTTCTGCTGGTGCATACACGAGGGTCCAAATATCTTCTTCTCATCCTTGCACTTGCCGGTATACAGGCTGAAGCATCGGTATGGGACGGTTTTTACCTGAACAATGCCTATGCGGCCTACGAAGCAAACGATCTCAACCGTACCAAAGAAGCCCTGGCTTCCATTGAAACGGTTTCTCTGCAAAGCAGAGTCGCAGAAGCCAATACCTACTACCGTTTAGGCGACTACAAAAAAGCCATTGCCCGGTACAGATCGATCCGTTCCAGCAAAGCAGACATTAAACAGATGCTTTTTTACAATACCGCCAATGCCTATGCCCTGCTCAAAGAGTACGATAAAGCCAAAATGTATTATACTAAGGCATTACAGTTGGGGAAAGACAGTGATGCCCTGTACAACCTAAAGCTCGTTGCACTGTTAAAACAGAAAGAGGATGCAGGGTTGGGCATTGCCCACCCCAAATCACAAAATTCAGATGCCGGTAAAAGCGAAGCTCAGGAGAGCAGCGATGAGAAAAAAGAACGCGAGGAAGACCAGCCCAGTTCAGGTTCGGGTACCGGGGGAGAGAGCAAGCAGGAAAAGTCGGACAATAAAGAGAAGAAAAGACTCATGATGGATAAAAATACAGAGCCTCAGCCTCTGAGCTCCAAAGTCTATGAACTTATCAATAAAGGATACATCCGTGAAACACGCCCTTGGTAGCAGCCTTCTGTTTCTCTTTGCCATTATTCTGCCATTGCAGGCAGAGAATTTCACTTATGACTTTCATGTTGACAACCCCACCCCCTACCAAAATGAGCCCATACGCTTAAGTGTAGACATCAATCAGACCAACCCCGATGTCGTCCTCTTTTTTAACTTTGCGGTGAACCCGAGCAAAGCCTACCGTGTGGTACAGATAGACACGGTACAGGACACGACCCTGCACCACTCCTACATACACTACCTTTACGTGCTCTACCCGCTCAAAGAGGGGCCCGTTGATGTGACTTTCGACTTGCTTGAGCGTGTGACCGATGAACACAAGGTCGCCTACTCTTTCTCCGGAGACAGGGACGACTTTAAAAAACTTGAAACCGTTGACCATAAGGTAGAAGTACCGCCTGTGCACATCGATGTAAAACCTCTCCCCGAAGGCACGGAGCTTATCGGAGACTTCACGCTTGACTGGGAGATCAAACAGCATACAGCAGAAGCCTATGAACCCATCAATATGAAAGTAGTCATCAGAGGAGAAGGCTACCCTCCTGTGCTGGATCATATTTTCCCGCAAGAGGGAGAGGTGAGCTTTTTCAGACAGCCCCCTGTGGTTAAAAACTTTCCGGACAAAAAAAGCATCCGCTATGAAGTGACCTATACGATGGCCGTTTCACACGATAAAAGTTTTACACTCTCTGCCGTTAAGTTACATGCTTTTAATCCTAAAACAGAGAAATCTTACGTGCTTGAAATACCGGAACAGCACTTTGATATTCACCCGGCTGACCGCAGCATACTGCTTGACAGTTCAGACAACCCGCTGCCTTTTCATGTAGACTTTTCATGGTTCGTCACACTACTGGGGTATCTGCTTACCTTTGCAGCGGGGTATATGAGTGCCCGTAGCATTAAAAAGAAAAAGAGAGAACAGGCCGCACTGCGGCATCCGCTTGAAGAGAAAATAGCAGCGTGTAAAGATGCGCGGTCTCTTCTCCAGGTACTCATGGCGGCAGACAAACAGAGCTTTGCTGAGGAGACAGAGGCATTGGAAAATGCTTTATACAGAAATGGTAAAATAGACTTAAAACAGATCAAACATTCGCTACGGGAGAAACTTTCATGAATCAAAAAATAGAAAAGCTCAAACAAGAGTTAAAAAAAGCAGTTATCGGTCAAGAGGTCATGATAGAGGGACTGCTCATTGGCTTACTCTCTGACGGACACATCCTCATTGAAGGGGTACCGGGGCTGGCAAAAACAACCACCATTAATGCCCTTTCAAAAGCATTGGGGCTTGACTTTAAACGTATACAGTTCACCCCCGATCTTCTGCCTTCGGACATTATCGGTGCGCAGATCTATAATCCGCAGGACCACTCTTTCAGCATTAAAAAGGGGCCGCTCTTTACCAACCTTCTTCTGGCTGATGAAATTAACCGTGCCCCGGCCAAAGTGCAGTCTGCCCTGCTAGAAGTGATGCAGGAGAGACAGGTGACCATTGCAGATGAAACCTTTCCTATTGCCTCACCATTCCTTGTCATGGCAACACAGAACCCTATTGAGCAGGAGGGTGTGTATGCCCTGCCCGAAGCACAGCTTGACCGTTTTATGATGAAGCTGGTCGTTTCCCACAACAGTCCCGAAGAGGAACTGGAAATCATGCGAAAAGGTGCCAGTAAGAGTTTTGGAGAAGTGCAAGCCGTACTGACCATAGAAGAGCTACAGGCATTACAGGGTGAACTGGAGCGTATTCACATCGACCCGGAGCTTGAGCATTATATTATTGACCTCATCTCTGCCACACGAGACCCTGCTAAATTCGGGCTTGAAGCATTGAGTGAAAATATTATGTTCGGGGTCAGTCCCCGTGCCTCTATAGACCTGTACAAAGCAGCAAAAGCCAAAGCCTTCCTGAGAGGACATGACTTTGTCACCCCTGCCGACATTGGCTATGTGGTACACGATGTGTTAAGACACCGTCTGGTCCTCTCTTATGAAGCCAGAGCAAAAGGAATGACTTCGGATGAGATCATCTCCCAAATTGTGGAGACGCTTCCTATCCCATGAATCTCTACTGCATCCGTAGGTCGGGGTGCCCTCACCCCGACAAAAAGCATAGCGACACATACAGACTAAGCCTGCAAACAAATGTCGGGGTAAGGGTACCCCGACCTACGCGGAGAGCATCATGAACACCGCACTCAAAGCCCTGCAGCTCAAAGCCAGACACCAGGTCTATACACTGCTCTCGGGACATAACCTCTCCAAACTGCATGGTGAAGGCTATGACTTTGCAGAACTTCGGGAGTATCAGGTAGGCGACGACATCCGTAAGATCAACTGGACCATTACGGCAAAACTGGGGAAGCCCTACATTAAAGAACTGCATGCCAGCCGTGAGCTCTCTGTGGTGGTTGCTACGCTGATGGACGGGTCGCTTTACTTTGGCAAGGCGCAGGCAAAACAGGGCAAACTGACAGAAGTCGCGACCCTTTTGGGCTATGCGACCCTTCAAAATGCAGACCTTTTTACGGGGATAGCCTATACAGAGGAAAAAACGCATACCATGGCACCCAGTAAGCAGATATTTCACCTTGAGCAGTTTTCTGAAACACTTTTTGAATACCCTCTTCTCAACACGAAACTCAATCAGGGAAAAGCCATACAGGACCTTTTCAGACGTATTCACAAGCCTTCCCTGCTCTTTATTGTGAGTGATTTTCTTGAGCCTGTCGACCTCTCTCTTTTGAGCCAAAAACATGAAGTCATTGCCGTCATTATACGTGACAGAGAAGAGGAGTTACCGAGAAAGTTGGGAGAGGTGACACTTGTCGCACCACAAAGTGGAGAGAAGAGAGAAACTTACTTTGGAAAAAGGAACATGAGCCAATACCGTGAAAAACTACTGGAACACGAGCAGGCACAGCAGGCACATTTTGCACGCTATGACATACGCTCCGTCAAAATCTTTACAGATGAAGACCCTCTCCCAAAGCTTCTCAAACTCTTTCTTTAGGGCACCTCTAACGCTTAGACAAAGAGCAGGAAGCCAAACACCACAAAGAGAATAAAGTGCAGGAAGCCCTCCAGCACATTGGTCTCTCCGTCATTGAAGTTTACAATGCTCACCAGGAGGGTCAGAGAGATCATCATGGTCTGTATCGGCGTGAGTGAAAGGTTCAACTCCATATGCATGAAGTACGAGGCTATGATGACCGCAGGAATGGTCAGAAGCACGGTCGCCAATGAAGCACCAAGTGCAATGTTAATGACGGTCTGCATACGGTTGTCGAGGGCTGCACGTACTGCGGTAATAAGCTCCGGTGCCGCTGAAATGACGGCAACACCAACCGCACCGATAGCAAGCGGAAGACCGAAGGTTTCCAGAGTATTTCCCATAAAGACGGAGAGTATTTCTGCCAAGACACCAATGACAATAATGGAAATAACCAGATTGACCGCATGATACCAGGCATTGATCTCTTCAGGAGGGTGAATGGCTTCACATACTTCACCCTCTTCACAGCCGGCAGAAATCTTTTCATACTCAAAAAAGTATTTGTGCGACTTTAACTGCACACGGGTAAAGATGACATAGAGAAAAAGAAAGACCACGACATTGAACATCATGAACCTGTGATGGTAGACAGGGTCTACAAACTCCGGTAAAACCATGGCAATACCGATCGCCACCAGAAGCATGGAGAGGTAAGAGTTTGAAGAGTCTACGTTATAAGGCTGCTCTCCGTACTTGATACCTCCGATAATGGCTGCGATCCCCAGCAGTCCGTTAATGTCAAGCATGACAGCCGAGTAGATGGTATCACGTGCGAGTTCAGGACTCCCTGCATGTATCATCATAATGACGATGATCACGATCTCTACAATGACGGCAGACATGGTGAGAATGAGTGTACCGTAAGGCTCACCGAACTTCTCTGCAAGCATCTCCGCATGGTGTGCCACAGACATGGCAGCATAGATAATAACCGCGAACAGGATACCAAAACCGATGAGATTACCCAGGGTACTCTGTATAAGGGTATGTTCAAAATAGCTGATACCGAAATAGGTGATGATCGCTAAAAAAAGGCTGTATTCTCTGGAAAGATCTTTCAGTACCTGCATCTTACTTTACCAGATCTTTATAGGCTTTATTGGTATTGATCTTGAGTTTGCCTTCCTCTTTTGACAAACGCTCATCTCCGGCTTTAAAGGCTTTTTTCAAACGTTTATAGAGCTTTTCCTGATGTTTCTCTTTCTTCACGCCGAGGGCTTTAAAGAATTTTTTCACAGAAACCCACTGCTCCTCTACCACTTCCACACTCTCATGCACACTCTCTTCTATATTTTCTACCATATTCTCTTCTTCTGTAACCACTTCAATGGCTTCAGAATTCTGCTTGTGTTCCAGTTGATGGACGTAGAGATTTCTCATTTCATGAAAGGCATCTTTGAGAAGATCGATCTCTCCTCTAAGTGTCGTGGAGATCTGTTTATTGGATTTTTTCAAGTCTTTGACCGTATCTTTGAGGACGGCAATGGTTTCATCTTTGGCTTCCAGCAATGCTTTATAATCTTTAGAGACTTTTTCTTTGGGAGGGGTATCAGTCTTGACTGCTTTTGTTTCGACAACAGGTTCATTGGTAATGGTCTTGTCTGTTTTGACACTGTTGTCAACCACAATGTAAAGTTTACCGTCTACATTTTTAGCGGTAAGTATGCCTCTTTTTATTTTCGCGTAGACCGCCTGTCTTGAAATACCAAGCTCTTTTGCGTACTCCGCAGGTTTCATCAACTTTTCCATTATCATTTCCTATGTTTACAGTTTTGTCAATCATAACATAAAATTGATGAAAGGTTGTCACTTTCTGCTGACAGGGGCTTATTTTTGTGTGCCGTCCAGTATAGGGACAAAGAGACACTGCTCTATGGTCTCGGAAGTGATACGTCCGTTCTTTTTGTAGTAGCGTGTAATAATATGATAATTTTCTGACTGCTCTACCGGGGCAATGAGGATGCCGCCTTCGGCAAGTTGTTCAAAAAGTACATCGGGTATTTTTTTGGCCGTGGCAGAAAAGAGGATACGTTCAAAAGGGGCATACTGTTTCCAGCCCCGCTGTCCGTCATCAAAACGGGTAAAGATATTGTGTATCTCCAGTTTGGAAAAGGTACTTTTTGCTTCTTTAAGCAGTTCATCAATACGTTCAATGGTAAAGACCCTGCGGCATATCTTACTGAGTATGGCAGCCTGATAGCCGCTGCCGCAGCCTACTTCAAGGACAGAATCAATACCTTTGAGCTCAAGGTGCTGTGTCATTTTTGCGACGGTCAGGGGAGAAGAGATCCACTGGCTGGCTGCCAGAGGAAGTGCATCGAGCTTATAAGAGAGATGCTTGAACTCTTTGGGTACGAAGGATTCTCTGTCTACCGCTAAAAAGGCCTCTTTTACATGGGCATCGAGTGCAAAATGCTCTTCCATCTCTTTGACAAGATTTTGTCTGTTCCTAGCCTTGATCATCTCTGTCTCTATCCTCAAACTTTAATAAGCGAATTTTACCTAAAGTTGCTTTAGGAAGCTCTAGTCCATGACGATATAACGACGCATCTTCCTGATTTCACGGAAATCGATGACACCCTCTACAACACTTAGGCTGTCATCCTGTACCACACTGCCATAAGGAGAAATGATGGAAGAAGAACTTGCCATATCGGCATCGGCTGAATTTGAGACCAGCACATAACACTGGTTCATGACGGCCAGAGCGGACGAGAGAATTTCCAAATGCTTTTTGCGCAGCAGTCCCCAGCGCGCAGGGACGATCACAACATCCACACCCTCGACCTGTTTCCATAGGTCTTTAAAACGCAGTTCAAAACAGATAAGAATGGCATACTTGACCCCGTCGATCTCAAAAGGGACGATCTTCTTCTTTTTCCCTGCATGAAAATAGAGGTCTTCGTCGCCCAGTTTGAAGAGTTTGACTTTGTTCTGCCTGTAGATCACTTTATGCCGGTGGATCACGACGGCTTGATTGACAAAACCATCCCCCTCTTCCAAGATAAGTGTCAATACCACAATTTGCTCATTGACTTCCTGTTTCAAGATCTTCAGTGCTTTGGCTGAAAACTTTGCTGCCGTGGTCAAATGTTCATAATCATAGCCTGTCAAAAAGACTTCCGGAGCCACGATCACCTGCTTGTCATGGTGCTCAGCGATATATGTCAAAAGCCTGTCAAGATTTTCCTGATAGCGTTTTGCCGAGGCAAGCTGAAGTACTGCCACATCTATGTTCTTGGGGATGGTTCGTATCATAGTCTCTCCTAAAAGTCGTCTAAGTCCAAACTTCCTTTGGAATAATTGGTTACATTTCCTTCAAAGAAGTTTGTTTTCTGGTCATTGAACTGTGAAAAGTTGTCAACCCATTTAATAGGGTGTTCAACATTATAAAGCTTCTCCAGACCAACAGCATGCAGTCTTTTGTCTGCCAGGTACTTGATATACTGCTCGATGATCTCATCTGTCAATCCGAGTATCTGCCCCTGTGTAATGTATGCACCCCATTCACACTCAAGCTTTACCGCATCTTCAAACATTTTGTAGACATCGGCAATGAGCTCTTCGGTAAAGAGTTCCGGTCTCTCTTTTTTAGTCGTATTGATCATATTCTGGAAAAGAAGCAGGTGCGTCACTTCATCTCTTTGAATAAAACGGATCATTTGTGCGGTTCCCAGCATTTTGTCTGAACGTGCCAGCGTATAAAGGTAGGCAAACCCGCTGTAGAAGTAGATACCCTCAAGTATCTGGTTGGCGAACATCGCTTTGACAATATTGGTATCGCTTGGATTGGAAGAGAGCTCTTCATAAATTTTGGCAATGGCATCATTTTTCGATTTGAGCTTCATGTCTCTCCTCCAAAGCTCATAGATCTCTTTTGAATTGGTCGAAATACTGTCAACCATGACGGCATAACTCTGTGAGTGCAGTGCCTCTTCAAAAGCTTGTCTTACCAGAATGAGATTGACTTCCGGTGAAGTAATAAAAGGGTTGAGATTGTCTATAATGTTATTGGTCTGCAGTGAGTCCATAAAGATCAACTGTGCCAGTACCTTGTCATAGGCAGATTTTTCAGCATCGGTGAGCTGTTTATAGTCATTGACATCTCTTGTCATATCGACTTCTTTCGGGAACCAGGTGTTATTGAGCATCATTTCCCAAAGGTTATAGGCCCACTGATATTTGATATCGTTCAACTCAAAAATTCCGGTGGGGTTTCCACCAAAAATACGTCTTTCATTGGTTGTTTCTTTAGATTCCGGATTGTAAATCTTTTTACGTAACATTCTATACCTTGCTTGATTTTTAATATCAAACATTATACACTTTTAGACTGATTTTTGGCTACACTTTTACTATGAAAAATATTGAACTGGACCAGGTCGACCAACTCCTGGAAATTATACAAAATAAACCCGCACAGCGTGTGATGCATTTTTCCGAAGGCAGCCATTATAGATGATATATTTACGGAGTATGATGTGATCGTTGCCAGACGTATGCACGGCTGGGGAAATGACTAAAGGTCTGTAGTAAAGGTAACTTTTCAAAAAAATAATTGATAAGGAGCTCATACCAAAAAAAGGGAGAAGGTATAAATCATCGAAAAGTTACCGTGAAGACCGACCCGTTGAAGGGATGAGTGTCTAAATAAGGGGAGGGAGGGATGACACTCTCCGATCTTCATGTCGGTATTATAGTTTTTCTGTGTGTACTGTTTGTGTATTACGATAATTGAACCCGTCAATTATAAATACGAGCAGCAGTAATCGGTCACAGATCTCACCTTCACCTGAAACTTACTGTCGGCCGGCACAGAAAAAGATTCTCCACCTTTGATGCTGACCCAGGCATCTGAACCCGGCAGTTTGACATCCAGCTCTCCTGACGTAATTTCCATCAGTTCAGCCGCAGCCGTACCGAACTCATACTCTCCGGGCAACATAAAACCAAGGGTTTTTTTACTGCCGTCCGCAAAGTTCACTGTACGGCTAGTGACCGCTCCGTCAAAATAACTGTTTCCCGCTATCTCTACTTCTACATTTTCAAATTTTGTCATGCTCAACACCTTTTTTGAAAGAATTATAGCAAAATATCTGCAAAGATGATTACACAGCGATTCTACACAATGAGGCTAGACTTACTCTTGAACACTCTGAACAACCTAGACATTCACAATGGGTTTTGAAAATGTGAGATTGTGCAAGAGATTTATGAGTCCTAGCCATAGCTAAGACGAAGTAAATATCTTGTGCAAGATTGCGTTTGCAAAGCCCACCCTTCAGGCATCACTAGCTTGCCTATGCGTTGTTACTCTTTTTCACCTTAGCTATGGCTAGGCTTTCAAAAGAGTGCCTAACCTAGAAAAAAGCTAGAGATGTTGTGAACGGCTAGGTTGTGCAGAGGGTTCAAATATCCGTAGAAGGAGTCTTTCATGTCAAAACAATCTTTTACCCTCACCAACAATCAGACAAAACAAAGCTACGAATACCCCATACTTGAAGGTACAAGAGGTCCTTCCGTTCTTGACCTGCGCAGTTTTTTTAAAGACAGCGGTCTTTTCACCTATGACCCCGGCTACACGTCCACCGCCTCCTGTACTTCGACCGTTACTTTCATAGACGGGGCAAAAGGCGAACTGCGCTACCGTGGTGTGCCCATTGAAACACTGGCCACTGAACACAGCTACATGGAGACCTGCTATCTGCTGCTGACAGGTGAACTGCCGGACAAAGATACCTTGCAGGATTTTGATCTGGAAATCAGACACCGTGCCTTTTTGCATGAAGGATTGAGACATCTTTTTGCTGCCTTCCCCGACAATGCACACCCCATGGCAACCCTTTCTGCCGCAGTCACCGCCCTCTCTACTTTTTATGATGACCACAAAAGCTGTCAGGATGACGCAGGCTATCAGGAGATGGCCAGGCGTATCATTTCAAAGATCCCGACCATTGCTGCCTTCTCCTACCGCCACTCTCTCGGTATTCCCTTCATTCAACCTGATATAGACCTGGGATTTACCAAAAACTTCCTGACCATGATGCGTGCCTACCCCGGCGGCAAGATGCACCTCTGTGCCACAGGACACGAAGAGATCAAAGAGGTGGAAGTACGCGCCCTCGATACCATCTTCACCCTGCACGCAGACCATGAGCAGAATGCTTCGACCACGGTGGTACGCGGCGTTGCCTCTACCGGTGCCCACCCTTATGTGGCCATCTCTTCAGGTATCTCTGCACTCTGGGGTCGTGCCCACGGCGGTGCCAATGAATCGGTTATTGCACAACTGGAGCTGATTGGCTCGGTAGACAAAGTAGAGGCTTTCATAGAGAGAGCCAAAGACCCCGATGATGATTTCAGGCTTATGGGCTTCGGGCACCGTGTCTACAAAAACTTTGATCCGCGTGCCAAAATACTCAAAGGTTTGCAGGATGAACTGAGAGTTGAACTGAATCTCAATACAGAACTCATGGCTATCGCCAGAAAGATAGAAGAGATCGCTTTAAATGACGACTATTTCATTTCACGCAACCTCTACCCGAATATTGATTTTTACACAGGCATTATTTTAACCGCCCTTCAAATTCCAAAATCGATGTTTACACCTATATTTGTGATTGGTCGTACTGTGGGTTGGATAACACAATGGATAGAGTTTAAAAAAGATGAGACGTCGAAGATCGCCCGTCCACGGCAATTATACCGTGGGAAATAAGCGTTTTTATTTTATTTTCCATACCATGGGTTAAAAAAGGGTTTAAAGTGGCTTATTTTACGTGTTAGGTACTATAAATAGTGTTTCTGGCAATAAAGGCTCGTTCCCATGCTCTGCGTGGGAATGCATATCAGAATTTTTGTCTTATTTTGGTTTTTCTTTCATCTAGCGATGGATTGTAGTTGTTTTGAAATTTGAAGCGAAGTATGCATTCCCATCAAGATGATGGGAACGAGCTAGAAGTAACCAAAAAAGAAAAAACCACAAACTGCTGGCGTGTTGAATAAATTTTTATTGCAAGTAAATTTTTTATGGGCATTAGTTTTTCGCACAGTAAATCATTATATCTTTCTATGAAAATAAAGCATCCGGCGAAAGCCAAGCCATTAAATTGCTCTACCTGTCATCTCGAACGACCTTGAAAGCGGAGTGATTCGAGAGAGATGACGATTTTTTGCTTCGTTTTTTCTAAAAAAATGAAGAGAAGAACAACGCCACAATTTAAATTAAAAAGAAACAGGAATAAAAAAGAGAAGCAATATTAAAGCCTTTCGGCAAAGATATTTTTACATGCAGTCTTTATGATGTGGTGCGTGATTACGCACCCTACGAAAATTTTAAAATAGAAATGACTACTACTGACACCCAACACATTCCTGCGAACGGTCTTCCACATCTCCGGAAGACTCAGGAGACTGGGATCTTAGATAGTAGGTCGACTTCAATCCGAACTTCCAGGCATTCATGTAGATCTCATTCAAATATTTACCCGAAGCTTTATCGAGTGTAATAAAGATATTCAGAGACTGACCCTGGTCGAGCCACTTCTGACGGATCGCTCCGGCTTTAATAAGCACATTTTGGTTCAGGTCATAGGCAGGGACATAATACTCCCATGTCTCAGGAGAGAGGTTTGGTGCCACCACAGGAATGAGTCCTGAAAGGTTCTCTTCAAACCACTTTCTTTTATAGACCGGTTCGATCGCCTGTGTCGTACCTGTCAAAATAGAGATGGACGAAGTCGGGGCAATCGCCATCAGGTAACCGTTTCTCATACCGTCTGTTTTGACTTTTTCTCTCAGCGCCTGCCAGTCATGGTTGTAACCGAAGAGACCGCCTCTGTCAACAAGTTTACAGGCATTCTCATTGGCTTTGTCAATTGGGAAAATACCTTTTGACCAGTCTGAACCTTCAAAGGTCGGGTAGGCACCTTTTTCCAAAGCCAGGTTACTTGACTCTTTAATGATATAGTAAGAGAAAGACTCCATCACTTCATCGATCTTTGTAAAGTGCTCATAACTTCCCCACTCAACACCTGCTTCTGCAAGCATCTGCGCTTCACCCATGACACCCAGTCCGATGGAGCGTGACTTCTCATTGGTCCGCTTTACTTTTGCCAGAGGGTAGAAGTTCAAGTCAATCACATTGTCAAGCATACGTGTGGCAATAGGCACGACACGCTCCAGGTCTTCCTGGGTATTGACTTTTGACAGGTTGACAGAAGCGAGGTTACAGACCGCTGTATCGCCGTCTGTTTTCTCTTTGTCAACGATCCATATCTGTTTACCGTTCAGGCTGTCAAGGGCAGTGACTTTCTTTGCCGGTTTACTTACGCCTGTGTCAACTGTCAATATCTCGTTTTCATCATAGGCTTCTACTGTGCCGTCATCAAATGTAAACTGTGTTCTGTACGTATTGGGTCCTGTATTCTGGAAGATCTCCGTACACAGGTTTGTGGAACGAATGACACCCACATGCTTGTTCGGGTTGGCTCTGTTTGCTGTGTCTTTAAAGGTAAGGAAAGGATTTCCTGTCTCAAAGTAGGAACGCAGCATCTCTTTCCACAAGCCTTTGGCAGAAACACGTTCACGGGTAATTTCCTCTTCCGAGTTTTCCAGTTCAATATAACGTTTCTCAAATGCTTCACCATAAAGGCTTGTCAACTCTGTCACTTCAAAAGGATCGAAGAGTGTCCACATTTCATCGGCTTCTACTCTTGACATGAAGAGGTCATTCAACCAGATGGCAGGGAAGAGATCATGGGCTCTACGACGCTCTTCACCTGAGTTCTTTTTCAAGTCAAGGAAGTCTCTGATGTCAACATGCCAGGGCTCAATGTAAACAGCAATGGCACCCTTACGTGTCCCCAGCTGATCAACGGCAATAGCAACATCATTGGCGATCTTAAGGAAAGGAACGATCCCTCCCGCAGCATGTTTATGCCCGTCAATGTAAGACCCCATACCACGTACCAGAGACCAGTCCCATCCGATACCGCCACCAAACTTGGAAAGCAATGCCATCTCTTTGTACCCGTCAAAGATCCCTTCAATGTTGTCAGGTGTTGACCCGATGTAACAGGAGCTTAACTGATGTCTTGGTGTTCTTGCATTTGACAGGGTAGGTGTCGCTGCCATGACTTCAAACTTTGACAGGATGTCATAAAACTTCTTTGCCCATGTCTGACAGTCAAATTCATTTTGCGCCAGGAACATTGCCACACCCATGAAAAGCTGCTGAGGAAGCTCTATAGGCGAGCCTTTTTTGTCTTTAAGCAGGTATCTGTCATACAAGGTACGAATACCAAGGTAAGTGAACTGAAGGTCACGTTCAGGCTTCAGGTAGGCATTCAGATCCTCAAGGTCATACTTGTCTTTGAGTCCCAGTACGATACGCCCCTCTTTCTCCCCGCGTGCAAAGTATTCATTCAAATGGTTATAGCCTGTAAAGCCTGTTGCCTTGTGGTAAATGTCGTAAAGGAAAAGTCTTGAAGCGACAAACGTCCAGTTGGGTCTGTCAATATCAATTTTGTCAACAGCCGTTTTAATGAGTGTTGTCTGGATCTCTTCCGTACTGATCATATCGCGGAACTGTAGTTTTGCATCGACTTCCAACTCACTCTGGCTTACGCCGGAAAGGCCTTCTACCGATGCCAATGTATACTTTTGGATCTTCGATACATCCAATGTCTCTACTCTGCCGTTACGCTTTACAACTCTGATCATCTCTACTCCCGATTTGTCTGAAAACCCCTTGTCCAGAGGTCATAATATTAAATTGATTTTACTCAAATAATGCTTGTATATTTGTTAATTTCTGTATCATTTTTAGGCAATGTTTACATAAGAGGAGATGATAGTTTTGGAGAAGTAGTGTGGGTGGGATTTCCCACCCTGTGCATTGTTTATTATTTGAATACTCTGGCGAATATTTT
This sequence comes from Sulfurovum sp., assembly GCA_027071315.1. GTDB lineage: Bacteria > Campylobacterota > Campylobacteria > Campylobacterales > Sulfurovaceae > Sulfurovum. The sequence continues at coordinate 16,794 of JALSUP010000181.1, read as the reverse complement.
ATCTACATTCTTTGTATAATAGTCAAAGTTGAAACACTCACGGATCTGCTCTTCCGAAAGAGACTCTCTTAACTCATCATCCGCAAGCAGATACTGAAGGTAAAGCGACTCACCCTTCTCATTGGTACTCGGTCTTCCCTGCTGGATCTCTTCCCAGACTTTCATTGCATTTCTTTGCACGATTCTGTACGCATCTTCACGGCTTACACCGGCAAGAGGAAGCTCAAGCAATACTCTTTGGGAGAAGACAAGCCCGCCTGTCAGGTTCAGGTTCTTCATCATATTCTCCGGCATCACCGTAAGATTGGCAATGACATTGTTCATTCTGTGCAGCATAAAGTCAGAAGTAATAAAGGCATCAGGAAGCCAGAATCTTTCATTGGAAGAGTGGGAGATATCTCTTTCATGCCAGAGTGCGACATTTTCCATGGCCGGCATAGCAAATGATCTGATAGTTCTGGCCAGTCCCGTGATGTTTTCTGTCAGGATCGGGTTTCTTTTGTGCGGCATGGCTGAAGAACCTTTCTGCCCTTTGGCAAAATACTCTTCCACTTCATAGACTTCTGTACGCTGAAGGTGGCGTACCTGTACAGCGAACTTTTCAATAGAAGAGGCCATAAGTGCCAATGCCGTAGCAAGACGTGCATATCTGTCTCTGTGTACCACCTGGTTCGAACATGGTTCAGGCTTGAGTCCAAGCTCTGCCATAGCATACTCTTCAAGCTCAAGCGGCGCGTGTGCAAAGTTACCCATGGCACCGGAGATCTGCCCTACAGAGATCACATCCATGGTCTCTTCAAGATTCTTGAGGTGACGTGCCATTTCATCATACCAGACAGCAAGCGTGAGACCGAAAGTAATAGGCTCACCGTGAATACCGTGGCTTCTTCCCACCATCAGTGTCATTTTGTGCTCAAGTGCACGTTTCTTAATGGACGCCATCAGCATTTTGACATCAGCGATAATGATATTCAGAGAGTCTCTCATCTGCAGCGCCACACCTGTATCGACAGCATCCGAAGAGGTCATACCGTAGTGGAACCATCTGGACTCGTCACCCAGACTTTCAGAAACAGAAGTATTGAATGCAATGAGGTCATGTCTTGTCACTGCCTCTATCTCTTCAATGCGTTCTACGGAGAACTTTGCATTCTTAACGATCTTGTCCGCATCTTCCTGAGGGATCTTCCCCAGTCTTGCCCATGCCTTCACTGCTGCTTTTTCCACTTCCAGCCATGCTGCATAACGTGCATACTGTGTCCACTTTTCTGCCATCTCCGGTCTTGAATATCTTTCAACCATGTCATACCTTTGTGTGTAGGACACTGCTAATCATAGGTGCCCTATATAATAATTTGGTATTATTCTATCCAAATAGCAGTTATAAAGGGGTTAGTATCATGCCGTTCGTCAAAGAGAAATTTACCGTTCCACAGAAGATGCCAGCCTTTCTTTTCATCATGCGTACCTTCAATTTCACACAGGGTCAGGCTCAGCGTGTCCTTGCCAAAGGTCGACTCCTTGTTGACGGTGTTTCCATCTTCAATACGGGTGAAGATATTGAGGGTGAGATCGAAGTGGTTTATTTCAAGCCGGACTCACAGGGACAGACACCTCTCTTTCACAACAGGGACTTTATGGTCTTCGAGAAGTTCTCAGGGGTTTTGGTCCACCCCAATACCATGGCCACCCCCTACTCTCTTCTAGACGAAATTCGCACCATTGCGGGCGATTCTGCCAATGCTGTGCACCGCATCGATATGGAAACCTCAGGACTGCTTCTGGCATCAAAACACAAGAAGGCAGAGAGCTATCTGAAATCCTCTTTTGAGAACAGAAGTATTGAAAAATCCTACCTCGCCTGGGTGGACGGAAAACTGACAGAACCTTTCTTTGTTGACGAGTCCATTCAAATACGTAAAGACTACAGTAGCAACAAGCACAAGGTGTGCATTAGCGAAGAGGGAAAGAAATCACATACTGATTTCATCCCCCTTGAATACAATGAAACCCTGGATGCCACCCTCATAGCCTGCTACCCCCACACAGGAAGAACCCACCAGATCCGAATTCATTTGTTTCACGTGAAACATCCGATTCTGGGTGATCCTCTCTACGGTACCACTTTCAATACTGCCAACGACTACCTTGAAGACGACCTCTCCCCGGAAGATCGTCTGACACAGACAGGTGCGCCAAGATTGATGCTGCATGCTCAGACCTTAACGTTTCCCTATGGTGCGAAATACCACATAGAAAGTAAGGTCGATTTCAAGGCAATGAAGAATCTGCTTTGCCCAAAAGAAATAAGAGAATTTAACAAATAATTCCCTAATCTCTCTGCTCTTCAACCCAAATAACAGGGCAGTTCATAATGCCTATAAAAATCCAAACAAAAAGAATATTTATTCAACACGGCCGCAGTTTGTGGTTTTTTCTTTTGGATTCGTTTTCTTTTTTTGCGCATTGCAAAAAAGAAAAGGAATGAAGAGGAACAATATCACGATATAAGCATATAGGAAATACAAACAAACTATATGAAATCACAGTTCCGATACATATTAACTGTGGCAAAATTCTCCCTTCATTTTTTTAGAAAAAACGAAGCAAAAAATCGTCTCTACTCTCGAATCACTATCGCTTTCAAGGTCGTTCGTAGAGACAGGGAAGAGTAATATAACTTGGCTTTCGCCGGATGCATTATTCTTAGGTTTGTTTGGATTTTATTGGGGAGGGGAAATAGTTTAAGTTTTGTGGTTTTGGGGAATATAGATTGTATTATTTGTAGGGACAAAGCATCCCCTGTCCCTACAGATCAATTAGTCATCATCCGACCTATTTGCTTCATAGACGAACCAACCGCCACCAACACCCACCACCAAGACAATAAATATCAACATCGCAATTTGAATATCAGGCATTATGCTTCTCCTTCTGATTCTTGTTCTCTCAACTGACCGCAGGCAGCAGAGATATCCAAACCTTTAGACTCACGAATGGTACAGTGCAGACCGCGTGAAGTCAAAAATTCCTGGAACTTCTTCATGTCAGTTTCAGAAGGACGCTTGAATTCCGTTCCTCCGTAAGGATTGAAATAAATCAAGTTCACTTTCGCTTTAATCCCGTCAAGAAGAGAGAGAAGTTTCTTCGCTGCCGAGAGATCGTCATTGACATCTTTGATGACAAGGTACTCGAACATGACCCGCTTTCTGTCGTTGACAGGGAAATTCTTCACCGCTGTAATGATGGAAGCAATGTTGTATGCCTTGTTAATAGGCATCAACTGTTGACGCAACTCATCATCTACCGCATGCAGTGAAATGGCAAGGTTAATGCCAAGTTCCATTTTACCGAGCTTCTCTATCTTGGCAGAGAGTCCGGAGGTGGAGATGGTCTGTCTGTGTGGGGCAATGGCCATACCGTCCGGGTCGGCAAAGAGCTTGACAGATTTGGCAACGTTCTCAAGGTTGTCAAGCGGCTCTCCCATACCCATGTAGACGATGTTGACACGGCGGTTGGCATCGATGTCATTGTCCTTTTTGATCATACGCAGCTGCTCAGTGATTTCTCCGGCAGTCAAATTACGCATAAAACCGCCTTTGGCGGTCAAACAAAAGGCACACCCTACCTTGCACCCTACCTGAGAAGAGATACACACTGTATAGCGCTCCTGATGCTTTACAGAGCCATCTTTATGATACTCTTTAGCTCTCATAAGCAGTAAGACCGCTTCAACGGTATGTCCGTCATGCAGTTCAAACAAATATTTTCGGCTGCCGTCCATACTGTTCTGCACGGTTAAAGTCTTCAATGGCGCGATCGTATATTCATCATCCAGTTTTTCACGCATCTCTTTAGGGAGGTTTTTCATCGCTTCAAAAGAGTCTGCATATTTATGGTAGATCCAGTTGTAGATCTGCTTGGCACGGAAAGAGGGTTTGATGATGTCTGCCAGTTCCTCTTTCGTGTAGTCCTGTATTATTTTTTTCATGTTTTTCTTTATCTATAATTATTCTATAAAATTAGGTACCCACAAGGAGCACCCCTACATATCTGAAATACCGCAGGGGCAATCCCTTGTGGTTGCCCAAAATTTGTCTAAGCTGAAAGAAATCCGCCCTACGCGTTTTTCTTCGCTCTCTCTTTCACATAGGCATCTAATTTCTTCATTGCCTCTTTCTGATTTTTCAAAAAATCTTCATGGGCATTTTCATCACAGTAATTGCTCACCACAAAAATACCGCCGGCAGAGATGCCGTAAAACTGTGCCACTTTCATCACGGCAAAAAATTCCATATTTTCTATGTGTACATTTTGTGCTGTGTAGTGTTTCCCTATCTCTTTATCGGTGGTGATGTAATTGGAAGAGTTCACCAGTGTTTCACGTGAAACATCTTTTGTAAATGTAACGACATTGTCCAGAGGGCTGTATGATTTTCCGGAGAAAAAACTGTTTTCAATATTGGCAGCTGTTTTTGACTCAATAATGTCAAAGATCTTTTTTTCACCGTAAGAGCCTGCAGTCCCCACAAATAAAATGTAGTCAGGTTTTTTATTTTCACAGAGACGCGTCAGGTTGATCGCGACCTCCATCATGCCAATGCCCACAGGCATTGCAAAGTCAAACTGTTCGCTTTTTCCAGCACATATAATCATATTTAAGTCCTTACCGGTATATTTTTTGATCTAAGATAGCTTTTTAAATCCATTATGTCAATCTCTTTGAAGTGAAAGATGGAAGCGGCCAATGCGGCATCGGCATTTCCAAGAGTAAATGCTTCTTCAATATGCTGCATCGTACCTGCACCACCAGAAGCAATGACGGGAATGTTCACAAGCTCGCCTATCTTGCGGTTGAGTTCATTGTCGAAACCTGCTTTGGTACCGTCCGCATCCATGGAGGTGACCAGAAGTTCACCTGCACCACGGTCATAGGCCTCTTTAGCCCAGAGGAGTGCATCTATACCTGTATCGTTTCGTCCGCCATGGGTAAAGATGTGCCATTTGTCATTGCCCACACGCTTTGCATCAATGGCAACCACAATACACTGAGAACCGAAACGTTTGGCACCTTCTTCGATGAAAGCGGGTCTTTTAATGGCGGCAGAGTTAATACTTACTTTGTCACAGCCCACATTGAGCAAATTGTAAATGTCGGGAAGTTCACGAATACCACCGCCGACGGTCAGAGGAATGAAAACTTCCTGTGCCACTTTTTTAACCACATCAACAATGGTATCACGCCCTTCATGACTGGCACCGATGTCCAGAAAAGTGATCTCATCGGCACCCTCTTCATTGTAACGTCTTGCCACCTCTACGGGATCACCTGCATCACGTAAACCCACAAAGTTCACCCCTTTTACTACACGTCCATCATTCACATCCAGGCAGGGAATGATACGTTTTGCGAAATAATCCATCGAGTCAACTCTTTTCATTGTATTTTTATGGTAAGATTATACAAAAATTATCCCAAATAGGGGATTAGGCGTGTTTAACGAAAGATAACCACATCTAATGTGAAGGTATTTTATAGTATGATTATCGATGATTTGGCAGAATTCGCATCAAAGAAATTTGGCCAGAACTTTTTAAAAAATGATATGTATCTACACAAAATCGTCCAAGCGATGCCCAATGACAACCTCAGGGTTGCCGAAATTGGGCCTGGCTTAGGTGATTTAACCAAAGAGCTTGTAAAAGCTAGAAATGTCACAGCATTTGAGGTTGATAAAAGATTATGCGAGCATCTTACAACAGAGTTTGAAGATCCCATCCACAAAGGGACCTTCGAACTGCGTTGCGGAGATGTGCTTGAGCGTTGGGAGTCGGGGAGTTTACTGGATGAGCCTTATCATCTGGTAGCCAACCTGCCCTATTATATTGCAACCAATATCATATTAAAAGCGTTCAGAGATGAACAGTGCCGGTCCATTCTCGTCATGGTCCAAAAAGAAGTGGCTGTCAAGTTTGCAGCCGTTGCAAAAGAGAAAGCGTTTTCAGCGCTCTCTGTCCTTGCAACCAGCGTGGGGAAAGCGACACTCTGTTTCGAAGTTGAGCCCGAAGCATTTGTACCGCCTCCAAACGTCACTTCTGCCGTACTTTTAATAGAAAAAGAGCGTACCCGAGATGATGAAAAGTTTGAATCTTTCCTGAAGATTGCCTTCCAGCAACCAAGAAAGAAACTTTCCAAAAATCTTATGGGCGCTTTTTCCAAAGATATGGTTACTCAAACCTTTGCAAAACTGGATCTCGATCCGAATTTGCGACCTCATGAAGCTGAGACATCTATTTATCATCACATATATAATGAATTAAAGGATAATTTAGATGGAAAACAACAAAACAGACAACGAAAAATCTCAAAGTCAAGAGCCAAAAACACAAAACAGTAGCCAGAGCAGAGAACGCCGTCCTAATCCACACAGACAAAACAGTAATGCCAACAGGCAAGGTGGCGAAAACAAAGGGAATGCGCAAAGAGGCAATGACAACAGAAACCAAAATAATAACCCAAACCGCAAACCAAATCCTAACAAAGAAGTCGATGGGAATGTACAGGAAAAAGAGGTAAACGGTAACAGAAAACCAAACAACAATAACAGAAACAACCAAAACCGTAAACCAAACAACCCAAATAACAGACAAAACAGCAATAAACCCGGCAGCAGTAACAAGCCAGAGAACAACCAAAACAGAAGCAACCAAAACAGGAATAGTAACAGTAACAAAGGTGGAGGCAGAGGTCGTAAAAAGAACGTCACTACTGTAAATGACACTATGAGAGCCTCTATTGAAGAGAATGCTCGCGTCAAAGAAGCAACCATGAACCCATGGAAGCAGATTGACATAGCATCTAAAGGCAAAATTCGTTTTACCCCGCTAGGTGGTCTTGGTGAAATCGGTGGGAACATGGCTGTACTTGAGACAGAAACCACAGCGATCATCATCGACGTGGGAATGTCTTTCCCAGATGAAACCATGCACGGTGTAGACATTTTAGTCCCAGACTTCTCATACCTGCATACACTCAAAGCATCAGGTAAAAAAGTATTTGTCATCATTACACACGGTCACGAAGACCACATCGGTGCTATGCCTTACCTCTTTAAAGAGTTGAAATTCCCTATTTACGCCACACCACTTGCGCTGGCAATGATAGAGAACAAGTTCAATGAACACGGTCTCAAAGGCGATACAAAATACTTCAACTTTGTCACCATCAGAAAGCAGTATGAGATCGGGGACATGAAAATAGAGTGGATGCACAATACACACTCCATTATCGATGCCTGTTCTTTGGCCATTGAGACACCGGCAGGAACCATCATTCATACGGCTGACTTCAAAATTGACCACACACCTGTCGATAACTATACGATGGACCTTCACCGTTATGCCTACTATGGGGCAAAAGGGGTACTTTGTCTCTTCTCTGACTCAACGAACTCACACAACCCGGGATTCACCAAGAGTGAAACTGTGGTAGGAAAAACATTTGACACACTCTTTAACCTTGCAAAAGGAAGAGTGATCATGTCAACGTTCTCTTCCAACGTACACCGTATCTACCAGGCCATGGAGCGTGGTGTGAAGCACGGAAGAAAGATCTGTGTTATCGGTCGTTCAATGGAGCGAAACGTAGAGACGAACAGAGCACTTGGGTTTGTGGACATTGAAGACAGACACTTCATTGAAGTGCATGAAGTACCAAAATACTCAGACAATGAGATTTTGATCGTCACGACAGGTTCACAGGGTGAAACTATGGCAGCATTGAACCGTATGGCAACCGATGAGCACAGACACATCAAGCTTAAGCCGTCTGATACCGTCATCATCTCTGCTTCTGCTATTCCGGGAAATGAAGGTTCTGTTTCCAAACTGATGAACCTGCTTGTGAAAGCAGGTGTGACCGTACGCTATAAAGAGTTTGCAGACATCCACGTTTCCGGTCACGCGGGACAGGAAGAGCAAAAGCTTATATTGAGACTGGTACAGCCTAAATTCTTCCTTCCTGTACACGGTGAATACAATCACATTGCAAAACACGCACAAACAGCCATCAGCTGTGGTGTAGACAAGCGTAATATCCTGCTCATGTCTGACGGAGACCAGGTTGAGATCACACCGAAATTCATCAAGAAAGTGAAAACCGTTAAGACGGGTAAAACATATATTGATAATCAGAACAATATGACCATTGAAAATGATGTCGTTCTTGACAGACAGAAACTGGCTGAAGACGGTATTGTGAACATCGTAGCACAGATTGGACAGAGTAACCAGAAAGTGGTTGGAAAGCCTGTTATTTCAACACATGGTCTTGTTTCAGAAAAAGAGACAAAGAAGTTTACAAAAGAGATAGAAACACTCATTGAAACACTTCTTCTCAACATGAAACCGGAAGCCCTGAAAGACCACCGTATCATTGAAAATGACATCCGGGCTGTCGTACGTAAGCATGTGGTCAGAACGAAAAAGAGATACCCGCTTATTATCCCTACGATCTTCATCGTATAATTATCTTGTCAGGGCAAAGGGCTTCCACCCTGGCCCGACTTGCTACAGCTTGAACCTTCCTCTACAAAATATGCTATAATCTTACATCAAATTTCACAAAGACAAAACATGGATCTCATTAAAATTGCACAGGAAACTTTTCATATTGAAGCCAATGCCCTCAACAGAGCGGCAGAGCGTCTTGATGACAATTTTCTGAAAGCCCTCAGCCTCATCCTTGAAACCAAAGGAAAGCTCATCATCACCGGTGTCGGAAAGTCCGGTCTGGTAGGGGCAAAAATGGCTGCCACCTTTGCCAGTACCGGTACTTCTTCTTTCTTTCTTCACCCCACAGAAGCACTGCACGGTGACCTTGGGATGATCGGGAAAGAAGATATTTTGATGGCCATCAGCAGCAGCGGAGAGAGTGAAGAGCTGACCAAGATACTTCCGCACATTAAACGTTTTGACATCCCGCTTATCGGGCTGACGGGAAATAAAAATTCTTCGCTCGGACGTTATGCAGACATCGTATTGGATATTGCCGTAGAGAAAGAAGCCTGTCCTTTCAATGCTGCCCCGACCACTTCTACCACGCTCACCATGGCACTGGGAGATGCCCTTGCCATTGCACTGATGAAAAAAAGCGGCTTTAAAAAAGAAGCCTATGCTTCCAATCATCCGGGCGGGGCTTTGGGAAAAAAACTTTTTATCAAGATCAAGGACCTGATGCGGACAGAATCCTTGCCGATCATTGATGAAACGACCACACTTAAAGAAGCCATTGTCAAAATGAGTGAAGGAAAACTCGGAACCGTACTTATCGTGAACAAAAAGGGCAAATTTACCGCCCTTCTCTCCGATGGTGACCTTCGACGTGCACTTATGCTGGAAAGCTTCAATATGGACCATTTAGCCATCGATTATGCGACGATTGCACCCAAGTCCTACAACAACACAGAACTGCTAGCCAGCGAAGCGCTGGAGATCATTGAAAATGCACGTATTCAGTTACTTCCCATTACCAATGACAATGAAGAGCTCATCGGCGTATTACACATACATGACCTTGTCAATGCCGGTATCAAGAGCCATTAATTAGAACATAAAGAGAACACATGAGACTAAACAAATATATATCACACAACAGCAAATACTCACGACGGGATGCAGACAAACTCATAGAAGCAGGAGAAGTCAGCATTGACAAAAAGACCATCAAAGAGTTTGGCTACGATGTCCAAAGAGACGACAAAGTCTTTGTCAAAGGACAGTTGATCAAAGAGAGTAATGACCTGACCATCATTGTCTACAATAAACCCAAAGGGACGTTGGTCACAAAGAAAGATGACCGTGGCCGTACCACCATCTACCATAAACTGCCGGGGAAATTCAGACACTTCATACCTGTAGGAAGACTGGACTTCGCTTCAGAGGGTCTCTTACTTATGACAGACAATGCAGACGTTGCCTCCGCACTCATGGAGAGCCAGCTTGACCGTACCTACAACCTGAAACTTGACAAACCTGTCACGCCAGAGATGATCTCTGCCATGAAAGAGGGACTCGTCCTCGATGATGCCCGTGCGGGTGCCCATGAGAGATCAAAGATCTTCTCTATGGAATTTGCCCCTTTTGCACACTTTGAGCTTAGAGGAGAAGGAAAAAACTTTGCTAAACTCCGTGTCACCATTCGTGAGGGGAAGAACAGAGAACTGAGACGTTTTTTTGCGCACTTTGAAGCCAAAGTACTGGACCTGAAACGTGTCTCATTCGGAGGCATAGACCTCAATAACCTGCCGACCAACAAAACACGTTTCTTTACACAGCGTGAATATGACGAAGTCCATGACTTTATGAAACGCCGTGACGCCAATGCCAAGGCAGCCATCTTCAATGAAGCCAATGCCAAAAAGCAGGAAGCAGAGAATCTACGTGAAAAAGAGTACCTGAAACGTAAAGCAGAAAACGAAAAAAAGTTTAAAAAAAGAGATTAAATTGTGGTAAATCTGGCACTCAAATACCGTCCCAAGACCCTCAATGAGATCATTGGGCAGCAGCATCTCTTAGGCAAAAATGCCGTCCTTCAGAAGCTCATAGAGAGTAAAAAGCTTCCACATACCTTCTTTTACGGGCCTCCGGGCTGTGGGAAGACCACGCTGGCACGGATCATTGCCACAGATCTGCAGCGTCCTTTTTATGAAATGAATGCCACATCCCTAAAAATAGAAGAGTTACGAAAGATCTTCAAAGAGTACCAAAATGCCCTGCAGAAACCCCTCATCTTCATAGATGAAGTGCATCGTTTAAGTAAAAACCAGCAGGAAGTACTGCTGCCTTTTATGGAAAATAACGCAGCACTCATTATAGGGGCTTCAACAGAGAACCCTTACTACTCTTTGACCGCTGCCATGCGTTCGCGTTCACACCTTTTTGAGTTGGAAGCCCTTTCCCAGGATGATATGCTTGCCTATTTAGAAAAAATTGCGACAGTTGAGAAAGTGCTGATTGAAGAGGATGCCAAAGCGTATCTGGTATTTTCAAGCGGAGGAGATGTGAGAGCCATGTTGAACCTTCTCGAGAGTGCACAAGCTGTGCATACGCCTGTCACACTCTCCACACTCAAACAGATTCGCCCCCACGCGATGCAGGCAGGCTCATCTGAGAGCGAAAGTCACTACGAGCTGACCTCTGCCATGATCAAGAGTATTAGAGGCTCTGACATCGATGCTGCGGTCTATTATCTGGCAAGATTGATCGAGGGAGGGGAACCGGCAGAGTTTATTGCCCGGCGTTTGGCTATTTTGGCATCCGAGGACATTGGCAATGCCAACCCCCCTGCCCTGAACCTTGCTTCCTCGACATTGAATATTGTCAAACATATCGGCTACCCGGAAGCACGCATATCGCTCTCCCAACTGGTCATCTACCTGGCGTCATCACCCAAGTCCAATACGGCCTATATGGCGATCAATAAAGCACAGAAAGCCATTCAGGACGGAGAGATCTACCCTATTCCTGATCATATTAAGACACATGCGAAAACGTATGTCTATCCGCATGATTTTGGGGGTTGGGTGGCACAGTCCTATCTGAGTAAAGGACTGCACTTTTATGAAACCCGGCAGATCGGTTTTGAAAAGACACTTTCTGCCTGGCATGAGAAGATCACGCACAGCGATTCAAAGCAGTAAATTTACCTAGTGGACCGCTGATAATAGGTAATTCCCACAATGGATTTTACAAATGTAAGATTGGGCAAGAGACTTTCAAGTCCTAGCCATAGCTAAGACGAAGTAAGTATCTTATGCAAGATTGCGTTTGTAAAGCCCACCCTTCGGGCATCACTAGCTTTCGCCTATGCGTTGTTACTCTTTTTTGACTTAGCTACGGCTAGGACTTCAAAAGAGTGCCTAGCCTAGACAAAAGCTAGAGATGTTGTGGATATCACCTATTATCAGCGGTCCCCTTGAGCGTACTCAACGATGCTTTGACTTCTTTCCCGTTCATCGTTCCGGAGAGGAATCCGTCTTCCGCCTTTGCAAGCTGTAGAAGCAGTTTTTCACGCAAGGCTTCACTCTGTACCCTGTCTTCTATAAAGACTTTCATCTCTTCAAAAGAGGGGAAAAGCGCTAACAACTCCTCTTTAAATGAAGTTTCATTCCATACTTTCATTTGTGTGGAGAGATTGGCATTTGGAAGGTCAAACACCACACGTCCGACATTATCTGTTCCGAAGGAGTTGTCATATTTATGCTCTTTCGCATAGACACTTTTCCCAATGACTTCATCTTCTTTCTGTATCTCTCCGACATAATGCGTAATAACATAGAAAAATCCCAGACCGACCATCACATAGAGTAAAAATGCCTTATCCATCTATTCTGCTTCCAGAATGGCACCGTTACTTGCATTGGTCACCAACGCTCTGTACTGTCTTAGCCACTTGCTCTTCAAAGGCTTCACGAGTGGTTTGAAGGTCGCTTTTCTCTCAGCGATCACTTCATCACTCAAATTCGCCTGTAAAATGTACTGGTCAACATCAATGTGTATCTCATCACCGTCTTCAAGCAGTCCTATAAGACCACCCTCTGCTGCTTCAGGGCTCACATGCCCAATACTCGCTCCTCTGGTCGCACCGGAGAATCTTCCATCGGTGATCAAGGCAACCGAATCACCCAGACCCATCCCCATGATCAAACTCGTAGGACTCAGCATCTCCTGCATTCCCGGTCCGCCTTTTGGTCCTTCATAACGGATCACAACCACATTACCCGCTTTGACTTTTCCTGCCAGGATACCTTCAATTGCTTCATCCTGAGAATTAAAACAAACCGCTGTACCGGTAAAGACTCTCTCTCCCGTAATACCTGCTGTCTTAATGACCGCACCCTGCTCTGCAAGATTTCCGTAAAGAATGGCAAGCCCGCCTACTTCTGAATAAGGGTTATCTATGGTGTGAATAATATTGGTATCCAATATCTTTGCATCTTTTACTTTCTCATAAAGTGTTTCGCCGGACACAGAGAGATTGTCACGTAAAATGTCATCACCGCGTTTCATCATCTCATGCATCACCGCATTGACACCACCTGCTTTGTTAATATCTTCCATATGCACCGTAGTCAAAGAAGGAGAGATCTTTGTAATGTGTGAAACCCGCTTAGAGATGGCATTGATATCTTTCAGGTTAAAGTCAACCTCTGCCTCTTTGGCAATGGCAAGCATATGAAGTACCGTATTTGAAGACCCGCCCATAGCCATATCGACAGCAAAAGCATTACGTACAGCATTTTCATTGAGGATATTTCTTGTTCTGTATTTTTCCTGCTCTGATGCTTCCATTTTTGCAATTTCACAAATGCGTCTTGCCGCTTTTTTGTAAAGTTCAGTTCTCTCAGGTGTCAGTGCAAGAATGGTTCCGTTACCTGGCAGTGCGATTCCCATGGCTTCCATCAGGGTATTCATAGAGTTTGCAGTGAACATTCCAGAGCATGATCCGCCGCTTGGACAGGCGTTACATTCCATTTCTGTCAGTTTCTCTTCTGTGATCTCTCCTGCTTCAAACTCTCCCACACCTTCAAAAACAGTTGCAAGATCGATCGGAGTACCATCTTCCATGTGTCCCGCAGCCATAGGACCGCCGGAAACAAAGACAGTAGGCACATCCACACGTAAAGCACCCATGATCATCCCCGGGACGATCTTGTCACAGTTTGGGATGGCGATCATCGCATCAAGCTTATGTGCATTCATGACCGTCTCAATAGAGTTGGCAATGATCTCACGGCTCGGAAGTGAATACAACATTCCGTCATGCCCCATAGCAATCCCGTCATCGACACCGATGGTATTGAATTCAAAAGGAACACAGCCATTGGCTCTGATCTCTTCTTTAATAACTTCAGAAACTTTGTTCAGAAAAAAGTGTCCCGGAATGATTTCAATAAATGAGTTTGCTACACCAATGAACGGTTTTTCAAAATCTTCATCTTTTACGCCTGTTGCACGTAACAAACTTCTGTGCGGTGCTCTGCTAAAACCCTCTTTTATCTCGCTACTTCTCATGCTCTTATGCCTTTAATGATTGTTTTTTTGATTATATCACAAAAACTATTTACTTTTAAAAGTATTTTAGATATAATCGCACTCCAATTTTAAGCTAACGACTTAAATGCGGTATGGATGCGCGGGCGTAGCTCAGCGGTAGAGCATAACCTTGCCAAGGTTGGGGTCGACGGTTCGAACCCGTTCGCCCGCTCCATAAAAATATGTGTGGAACCATCGCCAAGTTGGTAAGGCCGCAGCCTGCAAAGCTGCTATTCGCCGGTTCGAGTCCGGCTGGTTCCTCCATAACTATACAGAAATAAATTGGTACCTTGATGCCCGGGTGGTGGAATGGTAGACACAGGGGACTTAAAATCCCCCGGTCATTGCGACCGTGCCGGTTCAAGTCCGGCTCCGGGTACCACTTGATGAAACATCAAATGGTACGCTATTAATTCTTCAGCAGAAGGCTCAATCGACCAGTCGATTTTGAAGATAGTGTACCTTATTTGGTGTTTCATCAAAACTTTTAAATAGTTTCTTATCTTTTTTAGATAAAATTCTATTCTACAAAATGTCGGGAGATGTCAGAGTGGTCGAATGTGCCGGTCTTGAAAACCGGTGAGGGTTATACCTCCGGGGGTTCGAATCCCCCTCTCCCGGCCATCAAATAGGCACTCTAAGCCGTACTGTCAGCTGATTTGTCAGTAAACAACTTTAAATCCCTATCTAATTTCAAATGCTCACCTTTTATGTATTTACCATAATTTTGAATGATCATCTGTGTCGTAGTATGTCCTACAATCTGTGCAATCTGTAAAATACTCAAATTACTATTTTTTAACATCGTAACGATGTATGTATGCCTTGTAGCATAAGGCTTTCTATAGGCAAGTTTACACTCCTCTAAGAGCTTATGCCATTCTCTGTATCGGTTCTCTCCAAATCTACCTAACCTTGTACCATCTTGGCGACTAAATATCCATAAGGAGTTAGTAGGCTTTGTTAAATATGGTAATAAATCATCAAGGATTGGAACTTGTCTAATACTACTTTTAGTTTTAGGTGTTGTCACTTTCCCCTCAGATATTGACCTTTTCACATGGATTACTTTTCTCTCAAAGTCAATATCACTATACATGAGTCCTAGTATCTCTCCAGTTCTCATACCAGTGTAAAACCCTATCGCTAAATAGAGCTTTAAAAACTTATTTGCCTTGGCAAATAGAAGTCTTACGGCTTCTTCAGAAAAAGGTTCTACCTCTTCAGGTTGGTGTGTAGGTAGCTTTAGATTGTAGGCTACATTGTGATTAACGACCTCTTTATCTATGGCTATGTCAACAACACCTCTGATACTTGTCAAATAGTTACGAACCGTTTTAGGTGTTCGTGTAAATAACATATCTCTAGCCCAGTCTTTTATATCAGACTTTCTTAGTAGATCTATTTGAATATCTCCAAGAACTGCATTAATCGATGCAACATGCTTAACGACTCTATTATATGTTTTTAAGTGCGTTTTATCACTAAGATATATTTCACTATAATATGAAAACGTCTTAGGCTTTTCTTGGGATAACTCACCTCTAAGTATCTTCCCTTGGAGTGCTGGAATCACCTCTTTTTTTACCAATGCTCTGTTTTGTGAAGTATCCTCAAGTCGTGTACTCTTTTGTACGATTTTGCCATAGGCTTCATACTCCAGATACAGTTTTCCGTTGGATCTCCTGAACATTTTTACCATTATTTACCATCCTCTCCAGTAGACAATGGGCACATTATGATACCAAATCCAAAATGTTTTTTGCTTGATTAGAGATAGAATTACCCTCTACCCACTCAATCATCTTTGCTACTTTCCAGTCAAGACGCTTCTCTTTTGGGAAGTAGTGAATACCCTCAAAAAAGAGTACTTCACGGTTTTTAAGTAGATAGTCGCCACTATAGCCTATAAGTTTTGCCATGGCATTTGTTTTTAGATAAAGTGTTTTATTTTGCATTGTTCTTTCTCCTTTTGTATGATCTGTTCGCCTTGAAAATATAATATCCACCAATCAACATAAAGACAGTACTGATAACTATTTTTTCTATAGAGTTAAATCCTATATAGCTAAATGAAATAACTATCAGAACAGCACCAACAATAGTTTCACTCAATTCATGGATTAGTTTTTCAATATTCATATTGGATTATCCTTGTTGTATTTTGCTAGATCAAGAGCATACCCCGCATCTTTACTTATCTTGTAAAGGTAAGGTTTATATTTCTCACTAAAACTCTCTTTAGGAGTATATACGGTAGATTGAGTCATGCTAGGGTTCATCCTTGTTATTTTCTTGTGCTTTATACTCTGTAGGAAATCTTTTAGGTTCATCATTTTGATTTGATGACGCAGACATACTAGGTTTAAGGTCTAAAGCTTCAGATGCCATGGCACCCATGATTCCTGCTGTGGCTTTTATAGTGCCACCAATAGCCGTCTTTGCCATAGAACCCATACTGGTACCACTATTACTGCTCGTGATAGGGGTATTCATGTTTTCTCCAGCACCTCTACCCGTTCCTCCACCTGAACTTGATTGTGATGAAGAAGCATTAGCGGAAGATGTCTTACTATTAAGGGAACCTCTAAAAATACTTCTCCAGCCTTCCTGTTTTATCAGTTTTCAATTTAAAAAAATTATAGCGCCAATATTCCCGATAAAATAGTTATTTTTCCATATTTTTCTTCCATAATTGCT
>JALSUP010000180.1 GCA_027071315.1 Sulfurovum sp. | reverse complement strand
AGTGTAGAGTCATCGCTCCCAAACTCATAAGACCCCGAAGAGATGATATTTTCTGAAGTAAAGAAAAGTAGTGTGTTGGCTGCTTTCAAATATATATCTTCAACTGCACTTTTAAGCTCGTCTGCCTGTACTTGCGTAAATATGAGTGTTGAGAGCAATGGTAACAGTGCTGATTTTTTCATTTTATTGTTCCTTGATTGTTTGTTTTTTGGTTTATCATATTTTAACATCTATGAAGACAGACTTACCTTTTTTAACTTCTGCTACCTGTTTTAGCATCATACTCTCTGATGTCTTCTTTGAACTGTTCTACTTCCTGGTTTAAAAACTGTTTGTAGTGTCCACGCATGATGATCACAGGCATACCGACATGCGCCCACTTGAACAGTGCAGAAATGTCCTGACGGCCTACGTGAATACAGCCATGCGACATAGCCGATGTGTGCCCGAGGTGCAATGCCTGTCCGTCCTGTGTGAACAGAAGCTCAAAGTCCATATTGTCTACACCATTGGCAGCAGGGTGCGTATGAGACATATGGAAACGTCTTTTTGCCAGTATTTTAAATACATTGTTACTGGTTTCATGTCCGCCGACAGGCACCAGTTTTCCATTCTTTTTCTCTAGGCGACCCCCGCCGGCACCGGATGAGATGGTCCCGTGCCACCATATGGTCCCGTCTTTGTCCACCGCATACATCTCTCCGTCAGACCCGGGTTCACGTACAGAAACAATAATAAAATCCTGACCCGTAAAATCTTTGATATGCGGATTTTTAAAATGAATATCTGTTAACTCAAACTTCGTGGCTGAGAGTGGCTTGATGTTCACTCTGTGCTTTCTGTATTCTGTTGCTTCCGCAGTACTTAGTAGACCAAGCAACACACATATAGATAAAACTGTTTTTTTCACTTTTTAACCTTTATATTTTTTAACTGTATTCAAATACATATTTTTTATGCACCTTTGCATGTTAATCGGCCGTTTTCCCACCCGGCACGGTAACTCTCGTTGTCATCAAAGAGGGTTTTGTTTTTGGTGTAGTCTCCCTTTGATGTTCTACAGGCATCTCTTACTCCCTGCTTAAAATCAGCATCTCTATTCGAGCCAAAGTTGATGCCCTTGTAAATATAGGCTTCTCCTCCTGAGAGAGATGGAGAAGAAGAGGTACAGGCTGTCAATAATAATCCTGTGCTCATAACAGTACTTATTATAAGTGTTTTTGTGTAGTGCATAATTTTCCTTTATGTTTTTTTTCGATGATAAAAAGAGTCAGAGTGACAATGATAAGTACAATCCATTGATACAAGGGGATCACAATAAATGCCAGTGCACCCTGTGCATCTGAATGGATGTACATTGCATCAATGAGCAGAAATATCCCACTTGTCGCCAAAATAACTGAAAGTCCGGATATTATCAGGGTAGAACTCTGTGCTTTTACACATTTTGTCAGCAGTGCTGCCAGGAAGTAAGGAGAAACTGCCCAAATAAGGAATGCAAGCGTACCAAGGGCAAAGGCATCCATACTTTGAATGCCGACCCCAACAGTGACCAGGCCTGCAAGCAGGTTAATACTGTAGGCTAAACGCTTCACTTACTTGGCTGCACAAAGAAATACAACAAAACCAGTAAACCTACAACGGGAACAAACCCTATGAGTAACCACCAGCCACTTTTCCCGATGTCATGCAGTCTTCTTATGCCTACGCCTATATGTGGGAGTAGCATTGCCAGCGCAAAGAGAAAGGAAAGCAGTCCCCCTTGTCTTGCCTCTTCAGGGGTCATGTGAAGGATTAACGGGTTGATGACAGCTGTATCTATGAGGGTGAGCACGATACTGATGAGTACAAAAAACAGTACAAAGTACCAATACTCACTTCGTGTTGCCCTGCCATTGAAGTCTGCATATCTATGCTTGACCGTATCTAAAAAATAGCGATTGAACTTTTCCATATCTTATTTCCCAAAAAGGATGTGTGTCCAGTGTTTGTCGGCGTTATCGTCCCATTTGCTTTTTTTGCATATCTTTTTGTGTGTATCACAATAAAGGCCATTGGACATGCTGTAGTAGGTTGGATCAAAATCTTTATCGCTTAAGATCTTTTCCCATTTTTTAGCTGCTTTTTCTCCTAAATATTCTTTAGTCATCCCTAAAGATATTCCTTCATCGTCTGAACAAAATCCTGATTTTGCATCGCAGATCACACCTTGCGCCGGAGAATACACTTTACCATGTGATTTTGCATATACCATGCTGCTTAAACTTACGATCAGAACCGCTACTGTCATTTTTTTCATTTTATTTCCTCGTGGTTTTTTTATTTCATATTGACTATAGCATTGAAATCTCTGTGAAATCTAACAATTCATAAACAAATCCAATATAAATTTTAAGATATTGCATGAAATGTCATAATTCACAGAGAATGACGAGATAGACTTAGGTATTAAGAAAAAGGAAAAAAATGTTACAAAAATTACGAAATAATCCACTTTTAACTGCGGCTTTGGTCATAGTGCTGTATGCACTGTGGTTCATAATCCCCTCATTTTTCATTCATACAGAGCATAAGGTCATGGGTGTCAAAGAAGCAACGGCACTCTGGCCTCTACAACTTGGAGTGGGCATCGTACTGGCACTCATCATTACTGCACTTGGATGGTGGAAAGAGATAGGCTTCAGGGCTGTCAATGAAGGAGGAAGTAAATTTTTACTTTTCCCTTTTTTGATGGGAGTGCTTATGATTGGGTCTGCGTGGGCTATTAACAAGAATCCGCATATCGATCTTGGGTACGAGACCATACAGCCTTTTCTCATGCTTTTTTTGGTCATGCTTATGGTAGGGTTTACTGAAGAGAGTATCTTTAGAGGGATACTCTTTCATGGGCTTGAGACAAAGCTTCAGCCTTTTGCCGTGGTACTCCTCACTGCCATTATCTTTGGTTTGTTCCATTTCGTCAATCTCTTTAATGGCAACCCCTTTGATGCAATAGCGTATCAGGTGATACATGCCGCTTCAGTAGGCTTCCTTTATGCTGCTTTACGTTTACGCTTGGGGGCTATTTGGCCTATTATGCTTGTGCATGGATTTTGGGATACCAGCGTATTTGTGTTCCAAACAGCACAAACAGCAAATGGTATTGCAACAGTAGCATCAAGCACTACTTTTTCTGCGGAAAGTGCCCTGACAATGGCATTACCGGAGCTGCTTTATGGCTTGTTTGTCTACTGGAGATGGACTGCATGGTCAGGAAAGTCAGTGGTTCAGAAGTAAAATCCAAAACCGTCAATCATTCACATTGAGATTTGTCTACGCAATATTGATTTAACTATTTTCTTCCGAAGTTTTTTTGGAAGAAACATAAAGAATCACACCCAATATTAATACAATAATAAGAAAAAAACTGAGATGCATGTCTATGTTGAATCCGCAAGATGCATCACCTGCAATACCATCTACCGTTTGAGAATAGTGATCACCATAGAAGCATTTACCCAGTAAATGTGCAATAACATGTGTCGTTCTGTCGAAAAACCAGAGAGGCAGAGAGGTCAGGATCATAAGTATTCCAACGGTACCTCTGCGCATTGTGGTGGCATCTCCCTTGAGGGGAGAGTGCTGTTCTGTGTTTGTGTGTTTCATGTTAAGTAGGTTGTTTTGAAGTGTACGGTATTGAACTTAGAAAAGTTTTTGAGTATAGAAGGTATCTACTTTTTCTTTCCATCTGTTGTTAAAACATCTCGCTACATGTGTATCACAGTAGACACCGTTTGACAACGTAAATGTTGATGTAATCAAGTTTGGATAACCCATTAGCTTGTCTTGTGCCGCTTGGCCAAGTTCTTCTTTTGTGTAACTCAGGGAGACACCTTCTCTGTCTGCACAGAAACCGTTCTCTCTGTCACAAACAATGCCCTTCTCCGGGAAGTAGATACGGGAAGTATCTCCATTAGCAGAGTCTACTGCTGCATTGATGTCTGACTGAGAGACTTCTGCACATGCTGTAAATCCGAAAACCATTGCAAGTGCTGCGATACCTGTCAATACAGTTGTTTTTTTCATGATTGTCCTATTTATATTTTAGACGATAAACATATCGACATCTTTTATAACCGGCTTCCCGGCCATATCTGCAATCTGTATGGTTATAACATCTCCCTGCATTTGTACAGCAGAGTTTGTGTTGTTTAATTTCTAATAAAATCTACTGTACGACCATTTACAATTTTACAATTTCCAGTCTCTTGAATGTCATCCGAGTGAATACGTACAGGAATAGTATATCTACCGTCACTTCCATATCCTGCATTCACTGAAACGGCATACATTGCAAGGTTGAATTTATTGGTTACAAAATTCTTACAGTCAATTTCCATATCGTGCATATGTTGATTGCCTGCTCTATTCTCCGATCTGTTGTTGGAGTAATTGTCTCTATTTCCAGCGTTTACTGCTTCATCAATTTCTGCCTGAGATAAATGTGCACATGCTGTAAATCCGAAACTCATCGCAAGTGCTGCGATACCTGTTAGTAATGTTGTTTTTTTCATATTTTTTCCTGTTATTTTATTTTCAAACACAAGTATATCTGTGAAATCTCTGTGAAATCTCATATTATGCAATTATCAATAGAAAAAATTCTCTTACAGGTAAAATGCGAGTCCAGCGACTGTTAAGATCTAATATAATCTACCGGGCTACCATTTACAATTTGACAAGTACCATGCTCTTTGATCAATGGATCATCCCAGTCAATACTTACAGGAATAGTATACCTACCGTCTTTTCCATGCCCAGAAGAGACTGAAACTGCCGCCATTGGAAGATTGAATTTGTTAACTACAAACATCTCACAGGCACCTTCCATATCTAACATATGTTTTTTGCTTGTTCCTGAGTGCTTAGATGAAGATGTATTGCCGTGTTTCTTAGACCTTTTGAGTACTCTTTTTAAGACAACAATACGGTCTTCTGTCTCACCAATAAGACAACCGTCACTTGATTCACAGAATGTATTACGGTGATGTACCCATCCTCGTTGGTTACTCTTCATATCTGGCAGGTGTTTAACCTTATGGTACAAACTACCCATCTCTGAGTCAAGCCTGCTTAATTTGGGGTCATCACAGATGACTCTTTCAATGCCTGTTGATGCTTTTCTACAATCAAAACTTGCAGCCATCAATGGTGCTGACATACTCAGTATGGTACCTGCAAGTAATGCAGTTATTATTTTGTTATTCATTTCGTAATCATTCAGCACCCCAAAACCAATAAATATAAACCCTAATATTTCCAACAATCACATCCCATAAATTCCTTTCAAATAACCCCCTATAAAGCCCTAAAACAAGGGCTTTGAGAGTACTTT
>JALSUP010000179.1 GCA_027071315.1 Sulfurovum sp. | reverse complement strand
CTGAGGAGGTAATTTACCCATGAAAGTCAAGACGATCATATCGATCAGCATAGCCCAGAACCAGTACTTGAACAATCCTCTTCTGCTTGCCGGAGCCACATTCGGGCTTCTGTCAAGGAACGGAAGTGTAAAGAAAATCACCTGTGCAATAGCAAATGCGATCAAACCAACGTTTGTAGAGAACGGTCTAAGGATCTCATATGACCACAGGAAATACCATTCAGGATAAATGTGTGTTGGTGTCTTCAGCCCGTTTGCAGGGTCAAAGTTTACCGGATCCATTGCAAATTCAAAGTGGTAGAATACCAGATAGAAGAAGAAAATAAAGTAAACACCCATTACCAATACATCTTTAGACAAGAATACCGGAGAGAATGGAATGACTTTAGACTCTTTTACTTTACCTGCTTTGTAAAGCTCTGCAGCTTCAGCAAAGTCAAACTCTTCACCATCCTGATTGTTCACGTGTGGAATTCTCAAAGAACCGAAGTGAAGGACAATAAGACCAATGATCGCCAACGGGATCAACAATACATGCAACATAAAGAATCTGTTAAGGAATGCCTGTCCTGGAACGTAGTCCCCTCTGATCCACTCAACAAGGAAGTCTGCATGCAGTCCACCACCTGAGAATAGGTTGGTAATAACCATACCTGCCCAGTAAGACATTTGTCCCCATGGTAACATATATCCGGAGAATGCTTCTGCCGAGAATGCAACAAAAAGTCCCATACCGGAAAGCCAGATAAGTTCTCTTCCTTTTTTATATGAACCGTAGTAGATTCCCGTGAACATGTGAATATAGATGATCAGGAATACAACAGATGCACCTACACCGTGAACATGTCTCCATAACCAACCGTAACCCACTTCTGACATGATCGTGTAGTTTACTGAGTCAAATGCCAGGTTGACATTTGGCTGATAATACATTAACAGAAAGATTCCGGAAACAACAAGTATTCCGAATGTCGCAGCGAGTACCATACCCATTGCCCAGAGGAAGTTAATATTTTTAGGGATCCAATATTCAGTGTTCATTACTTTTTTCAAAGTATTGACCGCTAAACGCTGGTCCATCCACTCATTGAGGTTTTTTGCTTTTTCAAAATGTGCCATCTACTCCCCCTTATACTGCTAATGTTGTGCCATCGGCCAACATTTTTTCATATTCCGGACCTGTTTCACCAAGAACGAGTTTTGTACCATCTATTTTAAATGGAGGAATATCCAAGCCTCTTGGAGGTGGTGCTTTTGTGACATCTGCAGTAGCATTATACATACCACCGTGACAGGCACACAGAAAACTCTTATCTGCCGGATCATATCCTGGGATACAACCCAGGTGTGTACAGAGACCTACACAGACAACATAGTGAGAACCTCCAATATTGATCAGTCTTTTTTTATCTTTGTCACTCACTTTAGCCATCATCTCTTTAGACTGCTTCAAAACAAAGATCGGCTTACCTCTCCATTTTTCTGTCACAAGTACATTATCCTGTGCATCTTTTAGATCGATTGTTGTAAATCCTGCTGCCTTAACACTTGGCAACGGATCCCACGTACGTTTCATTGCATACAGTGCACCAATACCGCCCAATGCAGTAAAGCCGCCTAATGCCATTCCCATAAAGTCTCTACGACCCTGTTCATTTTTCGCCATTCCTCTTCCTTTCTTATGATAATATTCACTATAAACGATAGTGAAGTTGTATTTAACTGTTGATTTACAATAAATACAATTGTATTTATTATACAACTTCTAATGCTAAATACAGCTAAAAAGGTTTACTTTTACTAAAAAAGACGCTTATAATTTTGATATGATTCTATTTGTATCAAAAGAATTTATTGACGTATTTTGTTCCTGTTTTTTATCGTCCTGAGAGGCTTTAAGTGCATTTGCATCGAACTCGTTAAGTATGCCAATACCATTTGAAGCCAAAAGTGAAGAGGGATAAAGTGCCTCTTTTTCCACATCAATATAGATGACTTTTGCACCACAGGCTTTTGCTTCCAGTGCTGTCTGTGATGATGCCGTCACGACAGTCTTACTTGTCTGTATCAGGTCAGTATACTCTTCAGGCTCATGCAGTGTTGTAAACAGTTTTGCAAGGTCATCTTCATATTTGACAAAAAAGTAATTCCCAAGAAGAAGTTCCATATTGGTCTCTTTAAAAAAGGCTTCATTCCCTAAGATCACTTTGTCATAATCTGAATCACTCAGGAAGAAAAGGACTCTCTCCACTTTCTCTGCCTGCGGTGCATACATTTCATCGACTATCACAGCGTCCAGACAGTCATCACTTTGACAATTCACCTTGAAAAGTATCTCGCCATGCACGGAAGTATCATTCTCATCATGGGCAAAACGCCAGACATTTTTAAAATCAGCACAATATTTGACCAAACGTCCATGGTCATCTTCAGGAGAATCAATAATGATGGAGTTATTCCCTGCTTCTGCAATGGCATCAATATCCTGTACCGTTTCAACCGTCACATACTCTTTCACACCCAGATCTTTTGCTGCAAGGCCTGCCCTGAAGTCATTCACCAGAAGACGGGACTCAATTCCTGCCGCTTCCAGTTTCTTTATGAGTGCTGCTCCGCGTCTGACTCTGTCGAGTCCCAGTTTGTGTCCTGAGTTTGCATAATAAAAAATCATTATTTTTGTCCTTTAGGGGTTTTCCCTTTTTGTGCCATCTTGATATGCACATGAATGATCTCAAGTGCCGCCGGTGTCACTCCCGATATTTGTGAAGCGGCAAAGAGTGTCGGAGGTGTCGCTTTTCCAAGCTTCTCCACGATTTCATTGCTCAATCCTGAAATATGACGATACTCAAACGCTTCCGGTATCTTTATCTTGAGCATATCATCCATTTTCAAGATCTGCTGCTGCTGTTTATCAATATAACGGCTGTACTTCGCTTCAACGAGTATCTGTTCTATTACTTCGTCTGTGTATTTATCGAAGTCCGGTAAGAGTGTGGTCAGTTTTTCTCTGTTGAAATCACCACGTCCAATGACATCCATCCAACAGGTTTTTTCATTGATCTTGACTGCACCGATCGCATTTAATTTCGCTAAGAACTCTTTAGTCGGTGTCACATAATTCTCTTTAAGAAAAGCCAAAGCTTCTGTCAAAGCTGCTTTTTTTACTTCAAACTGAGCCATGTAGGCATCATCGAGTAAGCCCAAGGCTTTACCATAGGCTGAAAGCCGCATATCGGCATTGTCTTCTCTCAAAAGAAGTCTATACTCTGCTCTGGAGGTGAACATGCGGTAAGGTTCTTTGGTTCCTTTGGTCACCAGGTCGTCGATCAACACACCAATATAGGCTTCGTCACGTCTAAGAATGAACGGCTCTTTGCCCTGTATCCTGAGTGCTGCATTGATCCCTGCCATCAAACCCTGTGCTGCTGCCTCTTCATAGCCAGTCGTACCGTTGATCTGTCCTGCGGTGTAGAGCCCTTTGATCTTCTTGGTCTCTAACGTATGTTTCAGATCCGTCGGCTGTACATAGTCATACTCAATGGCATAGCCGTAACGTACGATCTTCGCATTTTCCATCCCTGCGACTGACTGTACCATCTCCAGCTGCACATCGATCGGAAGAGAAGTACTCATACCGTTGATGTAATACTCCGTCTCATCGATGGTTTGCGGTTCCACAAAGATCTGATGTCTCGGTCTGTCCCTGAAACGGTTGATCTTGTCTTCAATGCTCGGACAGTAGCGCGGCCCTACCCCTTCAATTTGTCCTGAAAACATCGGTGCTCTGTAAAAGTTACTCTCAATGATCTCATGGGTCCCTTCATTGGTATAGGTCACATAACAGGGGAGTTGTGTCGGATTGAACGTACTTTTGTCCGTACGGAATGAAAAAGGCGGTGCCGGGGTATCACCAGGCTGCACTTCCATAATGGAGGTATCGACAGACTTTGCATCAATTCTTGCACAGGTGCCTGTTTTCAAACGACCGATATTCAGTCCCAGACTTTTCAAATACTCAGCCAACTCCACAGAAGCAAATTCTCCCTGACGACCGGCAACCTGCTTTTTGTCTCCTATATGGATCAAACCATTCAGGAAAGTACCGGCAGTAATGATCACTTTAGACGTCATATATCGGTTGCCAAGCTGTGTAGTCACTCCTTTTACTTCACCCTCTTCGACAATGAGTCCGTCAGCGATCTCCTGCTTGACATCGAGGTTTTCCGTATTCAGCACGACATTACGCATATAGATACTATAGGCATCCATATCTATCTGTGCTCGTGTCCCTCTGACAGCAGGGCCTTTTGACGCATTCAAAGTACGGAACTGTATCCCGGTTTTGTCGGTACAAAGTCCCATTTCACCACCCAGGGCATCCACTTCCCGTACCAGGTGTCCTTTGGCCAGTCCGCCAATGGCGGGGTTACAGGAAGAGGCACCTATCTGCTCTGCTAAAATGGTTATCATGAGTGTTTTTACACCCATACGCGCTGAAGCCAAAGAGGCTTCAATACCTGCATGACCACCACCGATTACTATGACATCATATTTCATTTTTTACCTTTGTCACAGGTACCCACAAGGGGCACCCCTACATTATCAATTACATATTCTGTAGGGGCAATCCTTCATGGTTGCCCTTAACCATAGATAATTTGATATAATATGCGAATTATATCCAAATAAATTGAGGTACTATGTTTACAGGTCTTATACGTGAAATCGCCGAAGTTAAAAGCTACACAAACAACATCTTAAGTATCAAATCCAAATACAAAGCCAAGCTTGGAGACTCCATTGCCGTCAACGGTGTCTGTCTGACTGTCATTAAAGTAAACCCTGACGGTTTTGACTTGGAACTCGCTGACGAGACACGTTCCATCATAGATGAGAGTAAGATCTCGGGTAAAGTACACATAGAACCCGCCATGATGATGAACGATCGTTTTGAAGGGCACATTGTTCAGGGGCATGTTGATTGTGTGGGTACGGTTTCACAGATCACACAAAGAGAGAACGGGACTGACTTCATCATCAAAGTAGACCCCAAATACATTGCCCACATCATCCCCAAAGGCTCCATCACTATTGATGGAATCTCTTTAACGGTCAATGATGTCTACAAAGACAGTTTTCGTATTACCATCATTCCCCATACATTGAAAAATACGTTGATGAAGAACTATAAAGTGGGCACAAA
Source organism: Sulfurovum sp. (assembly GCA_027071315.1). Classification (GTDB taxonomy): domain Bacteria; phylum Campylobacterota; class Campylobacteria; order Campylobacterales; family Sulfurovaceae; genus Sulfurovum. Next base: position 335 of record JALSUP010000179.1, on the reverse strand, counting down.
ACTGAACATAGAGACAGATGTGTTTGCTCGCTACATTGACCACATACTGGCACATCGCTCTTCAAAGAAGTCAATGTCCTGGGATGACGTGGATACTATGCAAATGGCGTATTAACTGTTATATATTCATTATAAATAAATATATTCATGCTTCCGTAGGTCGGGGTACCCTTACCCCGACAAATATTTAAACGATTTCAAATATTATTGAGCCACTTGCAGATTCCCACAAAAAGCCGGTTATTAAAATTTTAACGCAGTAAAAAAGCTGATTTTGATTTCAAAAAGTTATAATTTTTTACCACAAAAATCCAACCAGAAAAAAGAATCAGCTA
>JALSUP010000178.1 GCA_027071315.1 Sulfurovum sp. | reverse complement strand
AAGTGGCTCTATAGCATAATTTATTTTAATACTATCATTTTACCCGTTCAACAGCAGATTTTAGATAGAATCTTCTTTATTATTTTGCAGCACTGTTTACTAGCCTGTAAAACCAAAAACTCATTTGTTTAAGGAAACTACTTATGCCATCTTGTCACAAAAATGCCTATATTACCACTCCTATCTATTATGTGAATGACATTGCCCATATCGGTCATGCCTACACAACCATTATTGCCGATACCCTTGCACGTTATTCACGTATGTCCGGTCTTGAGACTTACTTTCTTACCGGAACCGATGAACACGGCCAGAAGATAGAAGAAGCCGCAAAAAAGAGAGGGGAAAGTACCCAGGCCTATGCAGACAAAATTTCTGCCACCTTCAAAAACCTTTGGGATGAATTTGACATCTCTTATGACAAATTCATCAGAACCACCGATGCCGACCATATGAAAGGGGTTCAAAAAGCCTTTACTGTCATGCACGACAACGGTGATATTTACAAAGACCGATACAAGGGTCACTACTGTATCTCCTGTGAAACTTTCTTTCCTGAGACACAACTGGTAGACGGAGAATTCTGTCCGGAGTGCGGCAAGCCGACCACGATCGTGGAAGAGGAGAGTTACTTCTTTAAACTCTCTGACTATCAGGACAAACTCCTGGCATGGTATGAGGAAAATCCTGACTGTATTTTACCAAAGAGTAAAAGAAATGAAGTCATCCGTTTTGTAGAAGGCGGATTACATGACCTCTCCATTACCAGAACAAGTTTTGACTGGGGTGTCAAACTGCCGGAAAACCTTAACGACCCGAAACATGTCATGTATGTCTGGCTTGATGCTCTGATGAACTATGTGACCGCACTGGGTTACGGTACCGATGATGCGAAAATGGACTTATGGCCTGCGCGTGTACACCTCATAGGAAAAGATATCCTGCGTTTCCATGCCATCTACTGGCCTGCCTTCCTTATGAGTCTCGGCCTTCCGATGCCTAAGCACATTGCTGCACACGGCTGGTGGACACGTGACGGTGAAAAGATGTCAAAGTCAAAAGGCAATGTGGTCGACCCGAGAGAAGTCGCCAATGCTTACGGGCTTGACAACTTCCGTTACTTCATGCTTCGTGAAGTCCCTTTTGGAGGAGACGGAGACTTTTCACAAAAAGCCTTGATAGACCGCATCAACTCTGACCTTGGGAATGACCTTGGAAACCTGCTTAACCGTCTCATCGGTATGTCAGGGAAATATTTTGAAGGCAGAGTGGACTCTTCCAATGTTGCCAAGTATTACCAGACAGAGCTCGATGAAGTACATGCTTCACTTGATAAATTGGAGCCGTTACTTTTTGACATGCAGATACACCGTTACCTTGAAGAGCTCTGGAGACCACTCTCTGTGGCGAACAAATCTATTGACAAGTATCAGCCCTGGACACTTATGAAAGAAGGCAAAGAGGAAGAGGCGATGGCACTCAACGGTCTCATTGCTGCCATTCTTTCCAAAGTTGCCATCATGCTTTACCCGGTGATGCCTGCTGTCTGTAGCAAAATTGCAACAGCCCTGAACTTCACCATTGACAATGACTCGTGGAGCAGTATGGTCAAAGGCACTGCCCTGCTTGAAACCTTTACCCTTGAAAAAATAGAACCGCTTTTCCCGCGTGTGGAAGAGCCTCTTCTTGCCCAGGCGGAACCGGCTGACAAAAAAGCGGCGGTTAAAAAAGAAGCAAAAGAGACGAAAAAGTCTGACAGCTCCAAAGAGGAAGGTGTGGCGCTCATTGGCATAGACCAGTTCTTCCAAACCTCACTTAAGGTCGGAACTGTTGTACAGGCAGAAGAAGTCCCTAAGAGTAAAAAACTGCTTCTCCTTCAGGTTGATGTGGGTGAAGATGAGCCAAGACAGGTGGTTGCGGGTATTAAAGAGTGGTACTCGGCAGATGACATGCTTAACACACAGGTCTGTGTCGTAGCCAACCTTAAACCGGCTAAACTCATGGGTTACAAGAGTGAGGGTATGCTCCTTGCAGCCAAAGACGAGAACGGTCTCTGTATGATCCGTCCGGAAAAGCCTAAAACGGCAGGAACCCCTATTGGGTAATTGGAAGTAAATGAAAATTGAAGATATTTTAAACCTCACAGAGGGAACCCTTAGCAACACACCAAAGGTACAGGCCATTGAGTCTGCCACCGTTTACCATTCAAAAGTAGAACACGGCGACCTCTTCTTCTCATCCAATCAGGAAGAGATAGACAAAGCCATTGAAAATGGTGCCTACGCCATTGTTTATGATGATGAGAATATTGTCAGAAATGATGACGAGATCGCCTGGATCAAAGTCTCAAACATTCAACTGGCAGCCTATAAGCTCGTACGTTATGTGGTCATTAAAAAAGAGGCGATTTTTTTCCTTCTTTCGGAACATGAAGTGACGTTTTTGAAGATGATATTGACACACAAGACCAACATTTCTTTTATATCCAGTGACTGGCGTAAAGCGTTTGAGCAAATCTTAAACTCTGACGATGCCCTCTTCATAGGAACCGACAAAGAGTTAATGCAGCTCATCAAGCCAGATGCTAAAAAACTGGAAAGAGAAGTCGAAGGCTACCCCGTCTCAGACACACTCTTTAGAACCACGTTTAAAGTCGGAAACTATGTCTATCAGGAAAAAGAACTTATTCCTTTTCATCTGGAGTATCTGCTTCGTGTCATACACTTCTGTGACGAGCAGGAACTTCCCTACTCTGTTGACCGTATCAAGTACACAAAGCACTTCCTGCCAATCTTCATTGACATGAAGCTCAAGAGTACCAGACCAAGCAACTCGGACAGAGTCGCCATCTTTACCGACAACCTGCCGGACATTGCCAAAGCAAGAGAGTATGTCATGCGAAGCAATATGTGGGTCAAGAGTATCGTCCTGACACCGCCAAAAACCAAAGTACCGAACATCGACCACCCGCACTGGTTCAACAGTGAAGAGGAAGTCAGGGAGATATTGAAGAGTATTCACTTTAACTATGCATTTATTTACAATGCGGATAAAAGTATTTTGAATACCATCAAAGAAGAGTACAGCCTCTTTTAGGATTTAAAACACGGGATTCTTTTAACCCACATTACGCGTAGGGTGCGTACACACGCACCACATAGGGAAATTTGCAAACAAACACATTCTCGCCGTAAGGGACAAAAAACCAGTTTCATGAAGCCTTTCGGCGATGTTTTATGGTATGCCGGTTTATAATGTGGTGCGTGATTACGCACCCTACGGTTTTTTAATCACCACCATATTCTTCCCATTATCATCTACCACTCTACAATTAGAAAGAGATGCCAATACTTCAAATGTTTTCTCTCTAAAGAACACTATGTGTGTCGGATCTTTAGGGTAGTACCAGTTTTTAAATGCACCCATTTCATTCGGGTGAAACTCAGTCTGAATCGCTAAATACCCACCTGAATTCAAACGCTCTAAAAGCGTTTCAAATACCTCTTTTGGGTCTTGCAGATGTTCAAAGACTTCCGTACTGACGATCAGGTCATACTTCTTGCTATCATCCAATCCTCTCGGGTGATATATCGGATCAAAGTAGTCACAGGCTATCCCCTCTTCTTCCAACATGGAGGCAAGCAGCGTGCTCTCACCACAGCCAAAGTCCAAGGCATTTTTCGGATTCCGTACAGCAGGAAGCACAAAATCCAGAAAACGTTGAAAGTATGCTCTGTATCCTTCATTCTCTGCATCGTTTTCATGCAGGTCATAACGCTCTTTCTGTGCTGCAATATCCTGATATACGGAAGGTGTTTTAAAGATATACTCACAGTCACTGCAGTGATGATAAAGCATCTGATTCTGCTCATCCACAAACATCATGGTCGGTTCATTACATATATGACATTGCATCATTTCTCTTTTATGTTTGAGATAGTATCACCTGTTCGGTTTACTTTTTTTTGTTCTTTAATAATTTGACAAGCTTTTCTCTTTGTTCAGGTGTTAAAACAGTAGCGATCGCATCAAATCTGTCAGCTCGCATTTGTATCATTTTCGTCGACTTTTCAGTGGCGTCACGTATGAATTCATCTTTGGCAAATCCTTTTGCTGTGATGTATTGTTCCATACTGCGTCCTGCTTTCATCTCTTTGCGCATCTCTTTACTCTGCATTTTCAACTTTTTATTACTCTCTCTAAGTTTTGTTTTCTGTTCAGCCGTCAAGTTGAGTTCTTTCAATATTTTCATCATATTTTGTTGTTGATTTCCAGGATGTTGTTTCATTCCCTTGCTTGTTTGCTGCATGCTGTTGGCCGTTGTTGCTGATTCTGCATTCAATGCTGTGATACCTGTCATACCTGTGATCGCGACAATAGTCAATACCTTCATTACTTTCATGTTCGTTCCTTTATAATAGAGTGAAATAATGCCGTTGAATAAAAATATCCTTCGGACAGTGTAAGTATACGCTATAAAAATAAACAAAGATTGATATTCCCCACAAAACTAAAAATAATATGGTGGGTTTGGGCTTAAACAGCCCATACCAGCCCTTTACCCTCTTTTGCTATAATAGTATTAAAATATTCTATAGGCTTTTTCATGAAACGTAGAGACTTCCTTACCACTGCTGCTTTGGGTGCCGGTGCCCTGACCTTTTCCGCATGTCACAGAAGCGAAGAGAAAAATAGTTCCGGCGGCGTGAATCATAACAAAGCTAAAAAAGTCACACTCAAGCTGGCGACCTCCTGGCCGGCACACTTTCCCATTATGGGTACCGGGGTTGACACCTTTGCCAAACGCTGTGCTGAACTCTCCGGTGGAAGTTTAGAGATAAAAGTATTTGCAAAAAACATTCTGGTACCCGCCATGCAGGTCTTCGATGCCACTTCAGCCGCACAGATAGATGCTTTTCACTCCGGAGTCTACTACTGGAAAGGGAAGAACCCCGCTTTCTCCATCTTTGGAGGAATGCCATTGGGTTTGACATCCGAAGAGATGATCACCTGGCTGAAATTCGGTGGTGGGTATGCACTTTGGCGTGAGCTTTACGGAAAATTCAACCTCTACCCGCTCATAGGGGGAACCACAGGACCGCAAATGGGCGGCTGGTTCAAAAAGGAGATCAACTCTCTGGCTGATCTCAAAGGTTTGAAAATGCGTATTCCCGGTCTTGGCGGAGAGGTGATGAAACGGCTGGGGGTCAACCCTATACTTTTGCCCGCCGGCGAGATCTATACGGCACTTGAACGCGGTACCATCGATGCCACCGAATGGGTAGGCCCTGCCCTTGACTCCATGATGGGCTTTGCCAAAGCGGCAGACTATTACTATACAGGCTGGCATGAGCCCGGTTCCATTCTGGAAATTACCTTTAACAAAGCCCGCTGGGAGAAACTGAGTGAAGAGCACAAAGCCATCATCACCGCTGCTTCAGAAGAGATGACGGGCAACATGCTGCAGGAATTCCGATACAAAAATGCCAAAGCCCTACAGGAACTGCCTAAAAATGTACAGATCAAAACCTTCCCTGCTGAGATGATGGCAGCAGCCAAAGTCGCTCTGAATGATGTCCTGCTCGATGAGAGTGAAAAGAGTGCAGATTTCAAACGGGTACTGCAGAGTTACGAAGCCTTTGCCAAACTCAATAAACCATGGGATGACATCAG
>JALSUP010000177.1 GCA_027071315.1 Sulfurovum sp. | reverse complement strand
AAAATACAGAGAATTTTATGACAATGTTAAGCAATAGTCCTCAAAGGGTTTCTAACTATTTTAAGCATGAAAAAATTGCTTATGCGGCGGTATCTTGATTTGACTGTTTAGTTAGTGCCGTAATAGTCATATGTTCTGGAGAAAAAGTCCCCTCCGTCAAGATCGAACGATTATATTGACCTATATCCAAAGTACCTTTCCCGAAAGATGCACTAAAAAGATCAGCTTGAAAGGCACCTTTGTCCATTTGATGCAGTTCAAATGATGCTCCTTTAACCACTTCACCCAGTTGGTCACTATCAAAGCAGGTAAGTGTTTGCTTCTGTATGGAGGGAAAAGCTATCTCTTTGATGTCTTTCATCTTAATACCTTTTTATTGATTATAAATTATACAGTATTTTTACAAAGTGTCGGAATTCAACAAGAGTTAAGAAAAATATTCTGTTATGATTAGGAGTGAAAATATAAACCTGAAGGATAGAATAGTGAAAAAAATAAGTTCAAAACTTTTATTGGCTTTGAGTTTGGGTGTTACCGCAACAGTAGTACCAACTCAGTTAATGGCAGCCAAACCAAATATTTTGGTAATTTGGGGAGATGATATCGGACAGTCCAATATCTCTGCTTACACAAGAGGAATGATGGGGTATAAAACTCCAAATATTGATAGAATTGCAGATGAGGGACTGTTATTTACAGACTCTTATGGTGAACAGTCCTGTACAGCAGGGCGTTCTACGTTTATTTTGGGACAGTCAGTGCTTAGAACAGGGCTTTCCAAAGTGGGGCTTCCCGGTGCAAAAGAGGGAATTACTGTAAAAGATCCTACCATTGCAGAGATGTTAAAAGATCAAGGGTATGCGACAGGGCAGTTTGGTAAAAACCACCTGGGCGATAGAGATGAGATGCTTCCAACAAACCATGGTTTTGATGAGTTTTTAGGAAATCTTTACCACTTAAACGCAGAAGAGGAGCCTGAGAATATAGACTACCCTAAAGATCCAGAGTTTAAAAAGAAATTTGGACCTCGTGGGGTTATACACTCTTATGCTGATGGAAAGATAGAAGATACAGGACCATTAACAAAAAAGAGAATGGAGACTATTGACGATGAGACTGTAGCGGCTGCGATTGATTTCATTGAGCGTAAAACTGCTGAGAAGAAACCTTGGTTTGTGTGGTGGAACGGTACAAGAATGCACTTTAGAACGCATGTTAAAAAAGAGCTTCAAGGTATATCTGGACAAGATAACTATGGTGATGGAATGGTAGAACATGACAGACACGTAGGAAAACTGCTCGATACGCTTGATAGACTAAAAATTGCAGACAATACTTTTGTTTACTACTCTACAGATAATGGACCTCACAAAAATACCTGGCCAGATGCAGGATCAAACCCATTTAGATCTGAAAAGAACACAAACTGGGAAGGTGGTTGGAGAGTTCCTGCTATGGTTAAATGGCCTGGACACATCAAACCACATTCTGTAAGTAATGGCATTATCCGTGGAATGGACTATTTTCCAACACTCTTAGCAGTAGCAGGAAAAAAAGACATCAAAGAAGATCTGCTGGATGGCTATAAGTCTAAAACAAATGGTAGAGAGTATAAAGTGCATTTAGATGGCTACGATATGACAAAACATTTTGAAGATCCAGACAAAGTACCTAGCCCTAGAAAAGAGGTATTTTACTTCTCTGATGATGGTGATCTGACTGCGATGCGTTATGGTCCATGGAAGTTAATATTTATGGAACAAAGAGCAGCAGGGACATTTGCTGTATGGGCAAATCCATTTACACCTCTTAGAGTACCTCTTATACTAAACTTGCGTCGTGACCCTTATGAGATAGCACCTATTACCTCCAATACCTATTATGACTGGTTGCTTGACCGTGCATATCTACTTGTGCCTGCACAGGCTATCGTAGGTAAATTCCTTGCAACATTCAAAGAGTATCCACCTAGAATGAAGGCTGCAAGTTTCACTCTTGATAAAGTCATGGAGAGTATGCTGAACTCAGGTTCATCAGATTAATACAATTATCTAAGATTTTTATATATTATTTCCAAAGGGTCTCTCCTTTGGAAGATTGTATAAAGTCCACAATGGTGGATTTTATACAATAAGGAAATTTCTAAAAACCTTATATATTTAAAACGAGGAAAATAAAATGAAAAAAGTAATTGTAGGAAGTCTTCTTTTATGCTCCATGTTATTTTCGGGAGGGGACATTGCACCCACTCCGGTGGTTGAAGAGCCTGTGGTTGAGACCAAAGCCTGGTCCTTTGATCTTGAACCGTACCTGATGATTACCAATATTGAAGGGAGTACCAATCTTGTACTCACACAGGCAAGTGAACTTGATGTTGATTTTGGAACCATTTTGGATAATCTTGATGCGGCTGCCATGGTCCATGCGGAAGCGCATCATCAGAGTGGATGGGGGTTTTGGGTAGATTACGGTTTCATGGACCTTTCCAATTCTGTGGATGCTGCGCAGAGAATCACTTCAGCCCGTGCGAGACAGGGAGTTCTGGAAATAATGGGGCTCTACCGACAGACTTTGGAAAGCGGATATGTTGAGTACCTTGCCGGTATCAGATGGTGGGATAACGACATTGATGTCGGCTACAATCTCCCTAATCTGGCAAGATCAGGTACTGTATCGAAAGAGGTAGACTGGGTTGATGCTGTTGTAGGTTTACGTTATACCCACATACTCAATGAAAACTGGAAGTTCAGAATACATGGTGACCTTGGCGGGAGCAGCAACAACTTTACTGTCTCCACCTCTGCAGGTGTCATCTACACCATTAATGACCTGATAGACATCAATGTGCGATACAAAGCAACCTGGGTAGACTATGAAGAAGGTACCGTATTTGATATAAGAAATATTCCAAATAACGATCTGGATTATTTTGCTTACGATACGGTCACTCATGGCCTGATCCTGGGTATGAACTTTAAATTTTAACAGTATAAGTAAAAAAGGAAAATGATGAAAGTTTTAATGAGTCTATTGGTTTTGGGTGTGTTGAGTTTTGCAAATGCAACAGAGGTACTTCCTTCGTGGAATGAAGGGAAGTCAAAAAGTAGCATTATGCATTATGTTCAAGCTGTGACCGATAAAAATTCAGCGGATTACATTGCAGCAAAAGACCGTATTGCAGTATTTGATAACGACGGTACACTCTGGTCTGAAAGACCTGTCTATTTTCAACTTTATTTTGCTATGGACAGGGTGAAAGCACTGGCTTCTGAGCATCCTGAATGGAAAACAACAGAGCCTTTCAAATCTGTACTTGAAAATAATATGACAGGTGTCATGAAGAGTGGTGAGCATGGTCTGGTAACCTTAGTGAATGCAACGCACTCAGGTATGGATGTGGAAACGTTTAAATCTGAAGTGCAAACATGGTTGAAAAGTGCAAAACATGCTACAACAGACCGTCCGTATACAGATTTGATCTATCAGCCAATGATGGAGCTGATACAATACCTTGAAGCCAATGATTTTAAAGTGTACATCGTCTCTGGTGGAGGTATAGACTTTATGCGTGCATTTGTGCCTGAACTGTATGGCATTCCTGAAGAGCACATCATCGGTTCTATGGGTAAAGTGCATTATAAAGATGGGAAGATCATTAAAGATGATGAGATACATTTTATAGACGATAAAGAGACGAAACCTGTCGCCATCTACCGTACTATAGGGAAACGTCCTGTAGCTGCCTTTGGTAATTCTGATGGAGATTTCGCCATGATGCTTTATACTGAGGCTAATAAAAAACATAAAACACTTCAGCTTTATGTCCACCATACAGATGAGAAAAGAGAGTTCGCTTATGACAGAAAATCGCATATAGGCAAGCTTGACAAAGGTCTGGACTATGCCCGTGACCACAATTGGACCGTGGTCGACATGAAAAAAGAGTGGAAGGTCATCTATCCGTTCGAACTGGAAAAATAGAGAAATATAAAATAGTCTCTTTTCTCCTTTTTTAGGAGGAGGGTCTAAGTACATCATAGGTACTATTTAATATTGTAAAGAACATCGAGATGTTTTTTACTATTTTAAACGAGGAAAAACCATGACCCCTTTTGAATCCATCCAACTTCTACAAACAAAAATGAATGCTGCGATCATCGGGCAGGAGAACATTGTTGAGCGGCTGATCATCGGTCTGCTTGCCAATGGTAACCTGCTGGTTGAAGGACTTCCCGGACTTGCGAAGACGAGAGCGGTCAGAGCCATGGCTGATGCCATTGACTCGAAGTTTTCACGTATACAGTTCACTCCGGACCTGCTGCCGTCCGATGTGACAGGTTCTGAAAATATGTATGAAGAGAACGGGGAGTACAAGTTCCGTTTTGAAGAGGGGCCGATCTTCGGTAATATCATTCTGGCCGATGAGATCAACCGTGCACCTGCAAAGGTACAGGCGGCGATGCTCGAAGCGATGGAGGAGCGGCAGGTGACCGTTGCGGGGAAAACACACAAGATGCCCAAACTTTTCATCGTTATGGCGACGCAGAACCCAGTAGAACAGGAAGGTACTTACCCGCTTCCTGAAGCGCAGAAAGACCGTTTTTTGATGCATGTGAACATTACTTACCCCGATAAAGCCTCAGAGATGGAAGTGATCGCCCTGGTGCGTGGTGAAAAAAGCGGTGTCAAGGCAGAAGAGAGTGAGGAAATCGCCCAGGAAGTGATCTTTGCTGCCAGAGAGGAGATAGCCAAGGTGCAGAGTTCTAAAGTGGTCATTCAGTACATTGTTGATCTTGTCTTTGCCACACGTTACCCTGAAAAGTATGATGAGAAACTGGCTTCTTACATTGATGTAGGGGTGAGCCCGAGAGCCTCTTTGGGGCTTGACCAGTGTTCTCGTGTTTATGCCTGGCTGCAGGGAAGAGACTATACGACACCTGAAGATGTCAGAGCCGTCGTGCATGATGTCCTGCGTCACCGCATTACACCGAGTTACGAAGCACAGTCTGAGCGTGTGAGCAATGATGACATCATCGATACGATCTTGAATCTGGTAGCACTTCCGGCCTAAGTGATGAGCAGACAGGAAGAGGGCATCTATGTCACATTGAGCGAGCTGCTCAAGTTTGGATACATGCCAAAAAACTTCAACATCAGACCCAGTGCTGCGGTATTGAGCAAGTTAAGCGGACGGTATCTTTCCGGTGTACGCGGACGGGGTATGGACTTTTCCGAAATGAAACAGTACGTCCAGGGAGATGATACCCGCAATATGGACTGGAAAGCGACACGACGAACCGGAAAGCCCTATGTGCGCATCTACAATGAAGAGCGTGACCGTAATGTCTGGCTGGTCGTCTCGCAGATGAACACGATGTTCTTTGGTTCCAAAGAGCGGATGAAGTCCGTCTCTGCGGCGCATACAGCGGCACTTTTTGCTTTTAAATCTTTGGAGACAGGTGACAGGGTGGGTGCTGTGGTCTACAACAATGATGAGGTGAAATTCTTCAAGGCCTCTTCAAGCAAAAACAATGTCGTCAAGATCATGACTGAAATAGAGCGGCAGAATAACCTGCTTGAAGCGACGAAGGCCGATCACAGCAAAGGCAACCTGGGGGCTTCACTGAAGATACTCTCCTCTTTGGCGAAACATGATGACCTGGTAGTACTCATAGGAGACGGCAGGGCGATGGATGAGGAGAGTGCCAAACATATTACACGTATCAACGCACATAACGATGTCATAGGGGTTCTGGTCTATGACCCGATGGAGGAGCAGATCGTCTCCTCCTCTTCACTCTTTTTCACCGATGGTAAAGAGACCGTCGATCTGGACAGTACGGACCGGCACTTTATTGACAAATACCGTGAACTGCTCGAAGAGAGAAAAGAGGGTTACAGACACCTCTCACGAAAAAATGCACTGCCTCTGCTGCAGATCAGTACGGAACGTCCGGTGCTTGACCAGCTTTATGAGCAGCTCTCTGCGCATCGGGGGCGAAATTGATGTCTGCCGATATGAACCGTACCCTTGCCGAAGCTTCGCTGGATAACCTGCATGATATTATCGTGCCTGAACCTATTGGCTTTTTCCCTTTGGCGCCGGGGTGGATAGTTCTGATACTGCTGTTTTTGACACTGCTCTTTCATTTTGGTCGGCAGAAGTATCTGCACTACCAAAAGGAGCAGTATCGTCGTGATGCACTGGAAGCCCTGGAGTCACTCACCGAAAACGGACAGGAGAATACACTGGCGCTTTTAAGTCTGGCAAAACGGGTTGGCATCTCGGCTTATGGCAGAGAGACCTTGGCTGCACTCTCAGATGCGCACTGGTGGGACTTTGTGCAGGCACACTCGAAAGCGGAGGTGGATACATCGCTGAGAAGCCGCATTGAAAAGGCATTGTATGCGGGATCACCGCTGGATGAGAATACCTACCGTACACTCTTTTTTCAGGTAGAGACATGGATCACCACACACAAAGGGGCTGAAGATGTTTGAATTCACTTATCCCTGGGTATTTCTGCTTGTTGTACTGCCTTTGATCATCAACAGACTGCCGCTCTACTACTACTCCAAACGTGCTGCACTGCGTATCTCTTTTAAAGAGGATATCGATGCGGTTAACGGTGTAAAGAGTGAGATAAGCGGTATCTCCCGAGCTTCCCGTTTTCAAAAGATCTTCTCCTGGATCATCCTCCTGCTTGTCCTGACCGCACTGGCAAAACCGCTTTACATTGGTGAACCTTTAAGTCAGGAGATCTCACAGCGTGAAGTGCTGGTCTCTGTCGATCTTTCAGGTTCCATGGCAACCAAAGATTTTAAAGACAAAAACGGTACGCTGATCAATAGACTTGATGCAGTCAAAATGGTACTCTACGACTTTTTCAAGCAGAGAGAAGGGGAGAAGATAGGGCTCATTCTCTTTGGAAATGCTGCTTTTGTACAGGCACCGTTCACACAGGACCTGAATGCGCTGGAGCATCTGCTCTCCGAGCTAAAGGTCGGTATGGCAGGCCCTCAGACAGCCATTGGTGACTCGATAGGACTGGCGGTGAAGATGTTTCAGGACTCCAACGTGAGCGACCGTATGCTCATTGTGATGTCTGACGGAGATGATACGGGTTCAAAAGTACCGCCACTCACCGCAGCGAAACTGGCGGCAAAGCATGATGTGAACATCTTTACCATTGCCATGGGCGACCCCAAGAATGCAGGGGAACACCCCATAGACACGGAGACACTCAAAGAGATAGCGAAGATCACCGGAGGAAAGTTCTACTATGCCTGGAACAGCGAAGAGCTGACAGATATCTACACCCAGATAGACAAACTCAAACCCAAAGAGGTCAAAGAGATCACCCACAGACCCAAGTTCGATCTTTTTCGTTACCCTTTGATGCTGGCACTCTTGATGTTGCTGGGCTACGGATTTGTGCTTTACTGGCAGAGCCGAAAGGATGAAGTATGAGCAGCTTTCACTTTTTAAGACCCGAGTACCTCTTGCTGCTGATCCCCGCCTTGGCACTGGTCTGGTGGCTCTTCCATCAGCAGGATGATGAGACGAAGTGGAAAAAGGTCATCGACCCCAAACTGCTGAAACACCTTTTGGTCAAACCCGAAAGAAAGGGTCAAACGGTAGCCGCGCCCTGGTATCTGGCTCTGGTGCTGACACTGCTGGTACTTGCCCTCAGCGGTCCAAGCTGGAAGCTGAAAGAGTCTCCTTTTACACAAGATGATACGAAGATCGCGCTGCTGGTCTCTGTGAAAAAGAGTATGCTGACCACGGACATCATGCCAAACAGACTGAGCCGTGCTGTCATTAAAATAGAAGAGTTGATGAAAGAACGTGCAGATACACAGGCAGCACTGCTTGCTTACAGTGGTACAGCACATCTGGTACTGCCGCTTACCAATGATCACAGCATCATTAAAACCTTTGCGCAGGCACTTGACCCGAATATTATGCCTTTGGAGGGTGACAACCTGCAGGATGCACTGCTTTTGGCAAAAGAGCAGTTGGGAAGTAAAGGTGCGACCCTCATTGTATTGACTGATACCGTTTCTCCCTCTTCTGCGAAACTGGCGCTCAAAGAGGGCTTTGGTACTGAAACGAATGTCATTCTCTGGAAGATCGCTTCTCCGCAACTTTCGAGTGAATCTGATTTCAAGAGTGCTGCTTCCATTTTAAATGCAAAGGTTGTGGACTATGCCGGAGACAACAGTGATGTCACCGAGGTTTCTTCTATGATAGATAAGAATTTTAAGAACGCTGCAGAAGGTGATAGTAATAAATATGAAGACGGTGGATACTGGCTTGTGCCATTCATTTTCCTGCTGCTGCTTATGTGGGCAAGGCAGGGCTTCATCGCCGAATTATGGAGACGGTCATGAAACAGTTTGCACTAAGACACAAGTCTTTCATGCCGTTCATGGTGATGCTGTTGCTTTCTTTAGTGTGGCTTCTCTTCTTCTATGCCGGATCGTGGAACAGACTGTTCATTACCTCTGATCAGTTGGGGTATAAGTATTATCAGCAAAAAGAGTATGTCAAAGCAGGTGAAACTTTTGAAAATACCAATTTCAAAGGTGCATCTTTCTACAGGGCAGGTGAATTCAAAAAAGCCAAAGTACTTTACCAGAACCTATCCGATAAAAATGCTAAATACAACCTTGGAAATGCCAATGTGATGTTAGGGCATTATGATGATGCCATTGAAGCGTATGAGCTTGCACTCAAGATAGACCCCAACTTCAAAGAAGCCAAAGAGAACCTTGTGGTCGCCAAAGCACGAAAGATCCTTAAAGAGCCTGAAAATGACGGTACTCAAGGGGTAGGTAAACTGGGTGCCGATGAGATTGTCTTTGACAACAAAGAGGGTAAAGGGGTCGATGACGATCAGAGTGCCGAACAAGCCGCTGAATCGGGAAATCCGAACTGGCTGGACCGACTGCAAACAGGCCCAAAAGACTTTTTGAAAAATAAGTTTCGCTACCAGTATGAGATGAAGGAGCACGGCAATGAAAAATAGATATTTATTAATATTATTCATGCTTTTAAGCCTTGATCTCTTTGCGGTAGAAGGCAAAGTAAAGGTATTTGTTACTACACAGGAATCTGTCTATACATCTCAAAAAGTCATTGTTGCAGTTGAACTTCTTTCGGATGCTTTTAGTATTGCCGATGCAAATATAAGATTTCCATCCTCCTCTAAATACATTGTGCAGGCACCTAAAAGTGCCGCCTATCTGGGAAAAGCAGAAGTCAATGGCACAGACTGGCAAATGGTACATTACGAATATGAAGTCTATGCCTTAAGAGCAGGGGAAATAGAGATCCCGGCCTTTGACATCTCTTTTACTGCTTCCATGGGGTACGGACAGCCCAAAAAAGAGTTTGAACTAAAGAGTGAAGCACTGACGTTTAAGGTGAAATCTCCCGAAGGCATCAAGCCCAATCAGTTTGTACTGGTCACAGATAACTACAGCCTGAGCTCTGAACTCAAACCTGAAAAGAAGCAGCTCATTGTCGGTGATGCTGTGGAATTCTCGGTAATACAAAAAGCCCATAATGTTCCCGACATTCTCCTTAGACCTATGCGCTACAAGTCAAATGCCTACATTCGAGTCTATGAGAAGGAGCCTCTGCTTCAAAGTGAACTCAAAGCCAGGTACGATGTCTCTCGAACAGACAGCTTTACTTTTGTGGCGAGTGCAGAAGGGAATGTGAGCATCGCAGCACAGGAGTCAGTCTGGTGGAATTTTCAGACTAAAAAAGCAGAGAAAGAAAGCATCCCCGCCATACACTTTGAGATCATAGCAGATCCTCAAATTGCTTTGGATGCACAGGCCGCTAAAAAGAAGAAGTGGCTGACGATGGCAATGGTGCTAGTGTTGATACTTTTACTTTTGTGGTATTTCCTGGCACCTGTGCTAAAACGTTATCGCTTAGAGAAAAAAGCGGCGTATGAAGCAAGTGAAGAGGGAAGGTTTAAAGCACTTATAAACACATTGAAGTCTGCTAGGCTTTCGGAAAGTTATACAGGCTTTTATGCCTGGCTGTCAGTGCTTGACCCTGCATTGGCAGAGGGTGGGTTTAGAGGTATTGGACAGATGTATCCCTCTTTTGAAAAACCATTGGAAGATTTTGAAAATGCCTTAACCGAGCCAGATAATACCTTTGATGTAGATGCGTTCATAAGAGTATTAAAAGTATTTAGAGAGGATATACTTTCTGTTAAAAAAGAGGAGAGATCATCTCTACCGGAGAAACTCAATCCATAATAGACTTACCAAACCTTTCTGTAATATCTATTCAGATCGTAAAGTCCTGCCTCTGTCGGGTCGGCTTTGTTAAAGTGGTCTTGGAACCAGTCAAAGGTTTTCCAGAACTTTTTATCTCCTCTGGAGATGAAGTATTTGTCGAAACGTTTGAGGTATTTTTCGCTTCCGTCAAAGTTCTCCAGGAGGTCAAAGAAGTCCGGGAGGTCTTTGTAGGAGAGGAGACCGAACATATTGGGGTAGGAACCTACAGAGCCGTCTATGAAGTCCAGGGTATCTTTTGCACTGTTAAGCGTTTTCTCCTCTCCAAAGAGTGAATTGACATTGTCATGCCAGCGGTTGATGACCAGCGTAGAGACCATATACTTTCCATTGGGTGCCTGAATACGTAAATGCAAGAGGTTGATTCCAAAGTCTGTGACATATTTTAAGAACCCTGTACCCGGTGCTGTCAAGGCACGTGCTCCCTGTTCAAGATCAGCACGTGTACGGAAAACTTTAGGCATTTTGGGGTGTTTCTGATCCTCTTTGAAGTAGTTGATCGGGTCGAATGAGATCTGGGTAGAGTTGAGAATATGGCCGTCCACTACCTTCTCTATAAATTCTGTTTTAGGGTAGGCTGTTTTATAGTGTATGCCTGTTTCACGATACATACCGTACTTCTTTTCTCTTTGTACCGCTTTGTCACCGATATACCAGGACTTGAACATACTCAAACGTTTGTTGTCGGGCATATAGGCTAGAAAGTTCGCTTCCCCCTCCATACGCAGAAAGTCCATATATCGGCGAATATTGGTCTGGTGTGAAATGTTTCCGTAGACATCATATCCTGCCACAAGTGCATAGTAGATACGTTCAAATTGAGGGTAGTCAATGACCCACATAGTTTTGGGAAGTTCTCCCAGTACACCGCGATGTACAGAGGCAGAGTCAAAATGCCTGTAGACAGTCAGTACCGGTGCATCTTTGGCAGAATTCCCTTTCCAGATACCTTCCAGTCCAATACCGTTAGGATAAGCCTCATCGTAGAGCCTCTGTTTGGCATCGAAATATTTAGCATACTTTTTTCGATAGGCATCAGACAGGGTATTGACAATGGCCATGCTGGTCGCTTTGATAGGCATACGGAGATTGTCTGCCTGCTGCTGTAGAAACTCGGGTATCTGCACCGAAAGGTCATATTTCGGGTCCTGGAACATGACCCAGAAGTGGTCGTTGATGACATTCAGGGCTATTTGCCCTCTACAGACCGGACCGCGTATGAAAGTTTTAATGACATAGTGACTGTGGTCAAGCAGAAACTGATAACGCGCCTTGACAGGAATTTGTGCAAAAGATACAAAAGGGTTGGCTGAAATGTCAATGTCATAGCCGACTCGGTGAGGTTTCTCCAGCCATTTCGGGCTAATGAACTGTTTTTTGATCCGTGCCAGTTCATTGGCATCAAACTCTGTCACAATATGCGTTTTGTGTACAATGGTAGAGTGGATACGCTGAAAACGGTAATAAAATCTTTTTGTTTCCGGGTCTTCAAAAGGGCGCAGGGTAGGGATGATCTCTACGGCTTTGGGTGCAACCGTGCGTGAACGTACCAGTGTGTAAAACGCTTTGGGTGCAGTCGTAAATTTGATGTGTGCCAGATAATAGTGCTCATAAAGGTAGCGTGCTGTCATGGCATGTTTGGCATCAGGTGCATTCAGAAAAGATTCCCATTTGCTGATCTCTTTTTGGGCTTTGGGACTGATGGAGGTCAGCTTTTTCTGCTCTGTACTGCTTGGGCCTCTGGCACCCTGGTCTAACCATTTCGTAAGTGTGTTGTACTCTTTCTTTTCTAAAGCAGGAAAACCGTAAGGCATACCGTGTTTTGGTTTTTTCTTGCGGTATTGCTGCATTTCATCCTGATTGCTGGGGCAGATCAACTTGTCATGTTCAGGGGAATACTCTGCGACATATTCAGGGTTGAGCATTTTGTCTCTAAGCATTTGCCCCATGATGGAGTCATTTTGTACAGAGATGGGATTGAGACTTTGGGTGACTGAGTAAAAGTTTTTTTCTCTCCACTCTCTTGTTGTCTGAGCATCTATAAAAAGGCGTGTCGGGTCATCGGCAAAGAGACGGGTGGCATCGTAGACCAGGTCTTTACTGGCTCCCCGGTCAACCCCTTCAAAAGAGCTGTATTTTGCCTGACAGGGTGAGTTGTAGCAGGAGTGGCAGGAGACACAGCGTTTGTCGAGTATGGGTTTGACATCATTCATAAAATCAACTTGCTTGCCAGTATGTTTTGATTTGTACAGAGTAGCTGTAGTGGTGTTTTCCTGACATCCTGTCAAAAAGAGCAGGAAGAACAGTGGTAAAATAAAGTAGATTTTAGTCATAGATGTTTGATCTTTCACTTGTTTTGTATACTATAGTAAAATTATGGTTAGAAAACACCATGCTTCCGCAGGTCTGGGTACCCTTACCCAGACAAAATCATACATTCAAAAACAATCATATATCGATTCATAAATGAAAACGTCGGGGTGAGGGCACCCCGACCTACGCATGAAAAGATATCTCTTTGGATAAATTATCTGCCGGGTTGTTGTTTCATATGATGCATTGGATAAAATAACTTAATAATTTCCTATAAAGTGACTTCATGTTTAAAACGCTACTTTTCTATCTCTCACTCTTTTCTGCACTCTTTGCAGACAACAATGCAACGTATGTCGGTGATAAAGCCTGTATAGCCTGTCATAAGGAAGAGGTCATACAATGGCAGGGGTCTGACCATGAGTTGGCAATGATGATCGCAGATGATTATTCTGTCAAAGCTGATTTCAACAATGCCACTTTCAATTACAACGGTATTGTCTCCACCTTTTATAAAAAAGACGGCAAGTTCATGGTTCAGACGGATGGACCGGACGGAAAGCTGCATGATTATGAGATAGCCTATACCTTTGGTATTTACCCTCTTCAGCAGTATATGATCAAATTTCCTGATGGAAAGATACAGGTACTTGACCCGACCTGGGACAACAGAAGCAAAGAGGAGGGTGGTCAGCGCTGGTACCATATTCATAAAGATGATAATGTCACAGCCGGAGATGTGCTGCACTGGACGGGGCCGAACATGAACTGGAACTATATGTGTGCGGACTGTCACTCAACGAACTTAAAAAAGAACTACGACGAAGAGACAAAAGCCTACCACACCACCTGGAGCAGCATCAATGTTTCCTGTGAAGCCTGTCACGGACCGGCTTCTGAACATATAAAATGGTCAAAAGAGAAGACACTTAACGTAGCCAATAAAGGCTTTCCTCTTTCACTCAAGTACAAAATGGGTAAGTGGGACAACAATAACAGCTCACATAAAAGTGTCTTGACAGACAAAGAGATAGAGGTCTGTGCCAAATGTCACTCCCGCCGTTCACAACTTGACGATGACTTTACCCCTGGAGATAAGTTCTCAGACCACTACTTAGCGGTACTGCTTGAAGAGAACCTTTACTTCCCTGATGGAAAAATAGAAGACGAAGTCTATGTTTATGACTCATTTTTGCAGAGTAAAATGTATGCCAAAGGCGTCACCTGTACCGACTGTCACAATCCGCACACTTTAAAGCGAAGAGGTGAGGGGGACAAAGTGTGTGCCCAGTGTCACAAGGAAGAGAAATATACGGCAGCATCCCACCACAAACATAAAGCCGGGTCTAGCGGAAGTTCCTGTGTTGCCTGCCATATGCCGGCACGTACTTATATGGGTGTTGACAGCCGTAATGACCACTCTTTCCGTGTGCCAAGACCAGACATCTCAGTAGAGATGAAAGAGGTACCCAATGCCTGTAACCTTTGTCATACAGACAAGGAAGCCAAGTGGGCGGCAGATGCGATGAAAAAATGGTATGGAGAAATACCTGTAGGAAAGCAAAACTTTGCACATGCACTCAAGGCGTTGAGAAACAATGAAGAGGGTGCAGTAAAAAAGCTTTATGAAGTACTGATAAGTGATGCACCCAATATTGCCAAAGCCACTGTCACAACCTACCTGGGGAATTACCCTTCGAAACAGACCTATACGACCACACTGCAGATGCTGAGACGCTCTGACCCAAAAGTACGCAGGGCAGCGCTGCAGGCACTGGAGGCATTTCCTCCGAAGATGCGTATGAAGCAGACTTTCGAAATGTTGAAAGACCCCGTTAAAATTGTCAGGATCGAAGCGGCACGCCAGTTGGCGGGCTTTCCTTTGGGAGAGGTGGATGCTGCGACAAAAGCCACACTTGAAACAGCCTTTTCCGAGTATGAAAAAACCATGCTTTTCACGGCGGAACGTCCTGAGTCCCAACTCTCCCTTGGTATCTTCTACAGCAACCGAAACATGCCTCAAAAGGCGGAAAAAGCCTATAGGGAGGCGTTGAGACTTCAACCGCAGTTCGTGCCTGCCTACATTAACTACAGTAATTTCCTGATGCAGCAGAAGAGAGCCGAAGAGGCCAAAAAGATTTTGGAAAAAGGGATTGAGATCCTGCCTGAAATGGGCATACTCCACCATGCACTCGGCTTGTGGTATGTACGCAATCAGATGAAAGAGAACGCACTGCAAGAACTGAAAAAGGCAGTGACACTGGCACCTGACAATGCGAGATTTGCCTATGTCTATGCCATTGCACTGGCTGAGAAGTCACCACAAAAAGCCATAACGGTTTTGGAAGAGGCTTATATCAGGCACAGTGGTGATCCGCAGATCGTATCTGCACTGGCGTACTACTATAAACAGATCGGTAATACGGAAAAAGAGACATTCTATCAGAAGAAGCTCAAAGCCCTGCAGAACTTTTCCGTACGATAATTGTGCTATACTATAAGTAAGCATAATAAGTCACCTCTTATTAAAGGATAGACATGAAAAATCTTATAAAACTCTTGTTTCTACTGTTTCTCTTCACCTCGCTTTCAGTAGCATCTGAAGCCAACTGGACAGGAAAGTGGCATATCAACTGGAGACTGGGTATCTTTACACTTCAGATGAAGCAGTCGGGCACCCTGGTTACCGGAACGTATGAACCTTCAGACGGAACCCTTAAGGGTGAGATCAAGGGGAAGACCCTTGATGCCGAGACACTCTCTGAGAACAATGTCAGTAACCATATCGTACTGACCCTGAGTGAGAACGGAAAATCCTTTTTTGGAAAGACCGATTTTGGCGGCTGGATCACCGGTATTCGACTGGCAGATGACAGTGCCTACAACAGTGTCAAAGTGGATCGCTCTTCACCACTTGCCACTTTCTACTCTTTTCTTGCGCTTGGCAATGCGGTAAGGGGAGGGAACTACGAGATCCTGGACAAAGCACTCTCTCTGCTGGAATATACAGACGCACAGAAAAAACTACGGCATGTGGTCAAGCTGAAACTGACAACGACCTTTTTTCAGATCATCGATGAGTGTATGGTGGACCGAATCGATTTTTTTCAAAAAGAGATCAAACAGAGTCATGAGGTCACACTGCATCAGCTGGGGAGCGATGTGGTCATTCCGCTCTCTTTTGTACAGGATGAAAAGGGAGAGTGGCTGATCAAGATGCCTGAGACAGAGGTACTTGATGCAAAGCTGAAAGCACTTTTGAAAGCACGGGGGAAGTATGAGGTCGACCCCAATGACAATCTGAAGCTGCAGACCCCCAGAGATACCATGCGGACTTTTTACGAACAGTATGACCGCTGGGAAAAGGGTGGTGCAAAGTATGTTATTTCGACCATGAATCTCTCCGAAGTGGATCCTGCGATCCATGAGTGGCAGGCGCCGCTCTTGGCCTATTATCTCAAATCCGTGCTTGACCGTATCTCTTACGTGATCTATCAGGAGATCCCTAACGATCCCAAAAGTAGAAAACCCTATGTACACTTCTATCACAACATTGCAAATATCATCATTGCGCCTTATACCGTTGATGGAAAGACGATATGGCAGTTCAGCCCGAAGACCCTTGTAACCATCGATGAACTCTACAATGAGATGGAAAATGTCAAAGAACTTGTCCCGACCAGAGAGATAGCGGACAACCGACTCTACTTCAAACTCAAAAGTACGGCCAAGTACATCTCGCCACTGCTGCTGCAGAAAGTACAATATACAGAGATATGGCAGATCATACTGTTGGGCATCATTGTACTCATCGCTCTTGCCGTCGCCTGGCTTATTCGTTATGTGGTGGTCTATCTTTTCAGACGTTTTTACATTACGAAACGATGGACAGAAGAGCAGATAACCCTACAGTACATTCGCCCGGTGCAATTAGGTACTTTTGCCTTTGTTCTCCTTAACGGGGCACATCAGCTTGGCCTTCCCAATATTGTTTTCTCGGTCATTAAAGCGGGGACACACCTGCTTATGGTCATTTCTGTCACGTGGATATTCTATAACCTCATTACGATCATTTTTGCGATCATGTTGATACATGCGAAGAGAACATCAACCAATGTAGATGAGATCATTGTTTCCCTGGCAGGCAGTATTTTTCGTATCTTGATCGTCACCGCAGCACTTTTTACGATTGCCGAGATATTCAATATCCCTTACAAAACAGTTGTAGCCGGTCTGGGTATCGGGGGTCTTGCTTTTGCCATTGCGGCTAAAGATACCATTGCTAACTTCTTCGGTTCTGCCATTATCATTGCAGACAGACCTTTTAAGACGGGAGACCGTATTAAGATCGATTCGGATGTTGGTGTCATTACCAATGTGGGTATTCGCTCGACTAAAATACGTACCCTGCAGGATACCATTTTAACCGTACCCAATAACAGGATCACACAGGAGATGATAGAGAATTACTCGGAACGTGAAGCCATGAGGATCGACACGGACTTTTACTTTGCACTCGACACAGCTAAAGAGGCCTTAGACAAGCTTGACCACGAGCTCTCAACTTTCCTGAAAGAGCATGAAGAGGTAGATCAGAAAAAGGTTATATTGACAGGTGTCAATGACTTTACCAAACGTGGTATCTATTTTGGACTAAGCTTTTTTGTCAAGGCAAATACAGAGATGGAATACAGCGATATCCGCCATCGCATCATGACTGACATTGGCCAGATCATTAGAGACAACGGCATTGAAATGGTGATGATCAATCAGCTTGATGTACAACCATCGTAGGGTAGGCGAAGTCAAGGTTATTCTGTTTTAATATCTTGGCAATTTCAAACATGACTTCTTCTTTTACCTGAAGCCACTCTTCCCAGACAACCGTACGGGAAAAGCAGTAGACAAGTATGTTGATACTTGAATCGGCGAACTCATCCATGTAGACCAGTGTGGTACGTTTAATACCCTTAAAATCCTCTATTGAGACCAGTTTGGCATTTCTGTCCGAATTGAGGAAGGAAGTATGTTCATTGGCAATGCCCGGGTGATCTCTGAGCATCTCTCTTATCTCTACAAGAGCAGTTTTAATATCGTTAAAGTCAGATTCGTAGGTCACACCGATATTCATCTTAATACGACGACCTATACGTCTCCGTGTCCAGTTCTTGACACTCCCGTTTGAGAGTTCAAAGTTCGGTACTGAAATGAGTGCATTGTCAAAAGTACGTATGGTCGTGGCACGCAGACCTATCTCTACCACTGTTCCTTCTGCATTTTGAGATGCTATCCAGTCTCCCTGTTCAAAGATGTCTCCTGCCAAAATGGCCATAGAACCGAAAATGTTCGCAATGCTGTCTTTGGCTGCAAATGCAACAGCGGCACCGGCAATACCAAGACCGGAGAGAAGTGTTGTCAGGTCGACACCCAGTACTTTAAGTATGGCGATGACGGCAAGAAGAAGAATGAGTCCATTGATGGCTTTGATACTCAGGTTGATCACTTCGTTTTTGAGTACGCGGCTTTGTTTCATACGTTCCATCTTGAGGTAGGCGATGGTATTGGTCGTACGGTAGAGCAGTACCGCTGTCAATACGATATAGAGTATGCCAAAGACTTTGGTGATACTGATACTTTTACTGTCAAGGCCGAGTACCACAACCAGAATGAGGTGGATGATGATCAAAGAGGTGATAATATTTAAAATATTCGTAATATGTTTATGTATATACTCAATGTCCTCTTCACGTAATTTACGGTGATTCAAGAATAGGTCAATACTGAAACCCATGAATTTTTGTGTAAGGTAAATGATCAGAATGATCAGAATGATCACAAGTATTTTCGCAGTATCGAGACCGATCGGCTTGATATAGCCATTGAGTTTAACTGCAAACTGTGAGTGGTTGAGAGTATTGACCAGATTAAAGATCTTAGAGTCGGAAAGACGTCCGATCCGATAAATATTGTAGCTGTTATCGACAAGTTCTGCTGCAAAGGTATTGGCCACATATTGCAGCGCAACTGTGTCGCTATAGATTTTTTTCACCTCCTGAACAAGCGGGTTCTTTTCATCCATACTCTTTTTTATATATTTTTCTTTTTTAATAGGCGTATAGTTGGAGAAGTGTTTGACGATCAGTTCCCCGATCTTGTCTTTGAAAAAAGATTTGGATTCACTCTCTGTCAAGCGTAAAACTTCTTTAAGGCTTTGACGTATAGAGTCCCGTATCTTATACTGCTGAAGGAGAAGTTCATCTCTGAGTGTTGCCAGTTTATTACCTTGGCGACGGTTACTGTTGTATCGCAGCTTTAGTTTATACATCTCCTCTTTATAGGGAGAGCTATTTGATAAAAAAGCCGCTTTGGTCGCTGCATATTCCAGAAAAAATTCCTGATAGTCACGGATCTGCATTTTTTTAAGGTCAAGCTTTTTTTCAACGCTGATATTGTCATCGTCAAGCTGCTTCTCCACTTTTATCTGCTGGTCAATGAAGGTATCGAGCAGATCAGATGCAAAGAGGAAATTACTGCTTAAGAGTAAGAAAATCACTATGAGTTTTTTCAAAAAAATCCTTTATTTTATAGAAGTGTAATTATAGTTAACATTAGTAAAGCGACGGCTAAATGTATATTCAGAGGGTTCTATTATAAAGACGCAAACAACAGTTTAAAACTCTCAGGAATTCGACTCGGTCTGCCGGCATTCACATACACCAGCACGACCTCCATGGAGAAAACCTTTGTCTCCTCTCTCCATACCTCCTGCAAAAGTACCAAAGATGAACTTTTCAAAGAGATAATACGTGAGGTTACGGAAAGCATATCTCCCAGTTTTGAAGTCGCCAGAAAATCCGCCTTGATACTCCGCACTACAAAGCCGCTCGTATCACTCTGGGAAGGGATCATCCTCCGAGAAAAAAAAGCTTCAGAACGCGCCCTCTCACAGAATTTAATGTAGTTCGTGTGGTAAACAATGCCGCCGGCATCGGTATCTTCATAATAGACTCTTATTTTCACCTTGGAATTCCTTTTGTACGATATAGCTGTATTCAAAAATTATACCGAGTTTCGTATTTACTGTTTATAAGTTAGCTTTATCGGCTTTATTTTTGAGACTCTTCGGATGCTTCTTTAGGTTTATTCCCCTAAAGGTTTATACTCTTGAGCTTTGGCATGTCTGCAAAGTCTTCTTCTGTGAGAGTTATGAGATGGTTCTACCAACAACCTTAGAATCAAAGAACGAGAAAAAACAGCACTATTGCAAATGATCACTATTTAATACCAAATTAAATCTAAATTTAGTACAATATATTATTGAAATTAAAAGGTTCAAGTATGAATTTAAGTCAAGACATAAAACCTATTAGCTACCTCAAAAGTAAAACTGC
>JALSUP010000176.1 GCA_027071315.1 Sulfurovum sp. | reverse complement strand
CAGCATTACTTGGTCTTGATCCTATGATGAAAGACTCTGGAACATTTAGAGGAAAACAAAGAATATCAAAACATGGGGGACAACAAATACGAAATCTTCTGTACTTACCAACACTATGTGCTATTCAACATAACCCTAGAATTAAAAAGTTTTATGAAGGTCTTACAGCCAGAGCTAAAACAAAAAAACTTGCTGTTATTGCTGCCATGAGAAAACTTATTTTAATGGCTTTCTCTATTTTTAAAAGTAAGGAAGATTATCAGCCTTTATTGGCTACTATTTAGGATAGTTAACATTCTGTGGAAAGCTGATTTATTCAGCTTTCTTTAACACGGAATCTACACGTTATTTTTTACCCTTTTTTCACAAATAAGACTAAAATACTCCTAATTAATCAAAATCCTTACTTTTTATTAACTAAACTGTGCTACAATCGTTTCACAAAACAAATACAAAAGGATTTAATATGCCAAAAATCAACAAATACGTAGATATCTCAGAAGTAGATAGAGAAGCGAAGAAAGACCTTATCGACAGACACTCACCATTCATCACATGTGCTGACACAGCAACTGCAGGAGAGCCGTTTGAAGTAACAGTTAAAATGGGTAACGAATATACTCACCCGGATGATTTCGATCACTACATTGAGTCAGTAACACTTTTCAACGGTGACACTAAATTGGCTCAAGCTACGTACATCCCAGGAACTCTTGGAAACATCAAAG
This sequence comes from Sulfurovum sp., assembly GCA_027071315.1. GTDB lineage: Bacteria > Campylobacterota > Campylobacteria > Campylobacterales > Sulfurovaceae > Sulfurovum. The sequence goes on along the minus strand of JALSUP010000176.1, from coordinate 4,973 downwards.
CACACAACACAACAACATTCACGATCATTCCAACAGGTAAAAAACTTAAACTTGTTGCACATGGTTACTGTACAAAACACGGTATCTGGGAAGGTACTGAAGTTGAAGTAGCGGTTAACTAAGTTCTGCCCTTCACTGTTCCCACTTTTGTGGGAACAACTTTCTTCATATACTATATTTATTACAAATTATAATTTTCGTATTTCCAACTCTATCTTTTCCAATATATCCAATATCTCATCAAATGTCGGTGCTTCTTTAGAAAACATCACTTTTACCATATCTTCATAGTCGTCTCTAAATTTTTCCAACATCTCACCTTTTGGGACAAGCCTGAGCATTTCCGGTGTGGCTTCATCGTAACAGGCTTTGTTGTCTTTGAAAAAAACCGTTTTATGACGTACAACCGTTTCAAGCAATGACCTACCGGAGAGGGCTTCTTTTCCAAAGTCAGACTCATACAGTTTTACAATGTCATACAGATGTCTACTCATCCGGTTTCTTTTCTGAATTCGCTCCGGCTGATTCCGGGAATTTTCTGCATGCAATATAGTCACTTTCTCCCAAAAGGTTCTATCTGGTCGTAAGATAGTCACATTAACAGGCTCTGCTTCACCCTTTACTTCTTCTATGAAACTTTGTATTGGCTGTACAGTACTTGGTGCCGGTGTAGAACGGACACCTACTTCTATTTTCACTATGGGATGAATGTACTCACCACCATATTCATTGTCATCAAGTACTTTAGGGTAGTAGAAATTCAGTGTCATTTCTCCTTCTGATTTAATGATGATCTCCTCTGAAGTCAACTTTGATAAAGCACTGACCAAAGAAGGAAGCATGACATCATCTACATATCTTTGACTGAGTGCTTGGAGTTTCTCCAATGATTTTTTAAGTTTGTTGTTACTCCAGCCCTCATCCCATTCTATCAGTGGATTATCAAACTCAAATGATCCGAACTCATTTTCCAATAGTGATGTTTTTAGCGTAATATCAATATCTTCAGAAAAACGTTGAATGAGGTCAAAGCCTTTGGAGAGTGAAGTTCCGCCTTTAAAAACCAGACCATTTGCCCCTCCTTCTCCAAAGAGCAGGTGAAGTATGGTCGTTACCCACAGATCTTTTTCTACAACAAGAGATGGCAGACCTTTCACTGTTGCAACATGGTTCATTGCAAGTTTCTGTTCTTCAGGAGAAAGAGATAGAAATGTTTTAATATGTTTCATTGATTACCTTTAATACAGTTTCTCTAATCCACTTTGGGTGGGTCTGTGCTGCTTTTTCCAACTCCTGCTTTTCAATCTCTGTCAATTTTGCAGCGATTTCTTTTTGTAACTTCTCATCTTTAGCCTGTTCATGACCAAGATACTCCAAAGCACTTAAAACCAATCCTGCTTTCTTTCCTGCCCCGGAAAGCTTTTTAGGTGAGACACGTTTAAAGACAATAGGCGTTTTCCCTACATATTCTGTTTTATGAAGCTTATCATTGAGATATACCTGTTTCATGGGTACTTGTGTCGTAAGTCCAAGCATATGCAGTGCCATTGGACCATCTGGAATTATCTTGGCATGGTTGAGCTTGGCAATGGCAGTCACTATGGCTGTAGGACTTGGCAGCACATCTCCAAAAAAGGAACTCTTTGCCGGCTTATAATACACCCCTCTTCTGTAACGCTGTATCTTTCCCTGATCAACAAGACGTGAAAGTTCTTTCTCTACTGCATTACGTTGTAGTTCAGCTACGGTAAATGTGTTCACTGGAAATACGAAACCGGGTTGCATACGTTGTATAGTATTTTTTATTTGGCTCGCTATCGTTGACACAACATATCCTTTGTCAGTAATTTTAATTAATTTTACTGACTTTTTATTTATTTGTCAAGTTTTAATAGTATATAATCTGTCACAGTTCTTTCTTTAGAATGTATTTTTCTTACAAAGTTCAGCATAGTGACTCTCTTTTGGATGCAGTGAAGCATACATACACCTTGAAAATGCTTCTATGCCGTGCTCCTTAAAGGAATCTCCTCCCAGAAAATTATAACGGTACTCCTGATATTTGATCTTTTTCATCGTGGCAAACAATTTACGTACGATCTCAAGAACTTCGCCTGTTTCATCGATGACGCTGATACTGTTATCATACGAGTCATACTGTTTATGTGCAAATACACGTGGAGAAGGATTGAACACCACCGCATCTACCCCTTTGTTCAAAAGAGAGATATGCATCGCCAACCCGCCGCCGAGAGAGTGTCCCGTAGTCAGTATACGTTTCCCCGGATACTGGGACACTACTTCATGAAACAGTACATCCGCATCACCATATTGACCGTTAATGTCAAAATCTGCATTTCCGTATCTCCAATCCTTCATATCGTCCGTACCCCGGAATGCGATCACAAGATTTTTTTCATCTTCGGAAACATATAAGTCGGCACTGAACCCATGGTCATTCACCACCTTTCTAATACGTTTCCAGCCCGGGATCTCTATCTGTAATTTGTCTTCATATGCATTGGATGACATGATGGCATAGATGTAGAATTTTTCAGATGCTGCATTTAACCTCTCAAGATCTTCTTTCCATAGACTCAAACGGATATGGTAGGAACACTTGCACTCTTTTAATGCTTCCCTGTCATTCAGCCGTGTAGCCATAGGTTCTGTTTCGGGAATGTCTACCTCTCGGAAGTGTGTCAGTTGTGAATTTGTACTCATGCTGTTCTCCTTCTAAAATTTATCTATATTCATAACACTATTATACATCAAATAGTAGACAAAAAAAGAAAAATTATTTTTTCAAAAATCTCTGGAAAAAATGCAACTAATATAAAATTCATTTGTAGTATCATTTATAAAAGATAACTACACAATAGCTAAGGAGTGGATGATGGATAAAATATCTATAGAGCGTGTCATACAGACGACACTTTCAAGAGACCAGACACAATTGCGTACCTATATACAACAGACATTCGTAAACAGTGACCCGGCAGAATGGGAGATGATGTTCAACAGTGTGCTTGGATATATTGCCATGGTGCCAAACCTGATCGTACAGATCAATGAGAGTCAGGTGGGTCAGCAGCTTATGATAGCATCCAGTCCGCTGATGCAGGCGATAGAGAATTATTATGCTCAGGGTGAAGACCTGCTGCCGGAGAGTCAGGCACCGGATGCGAGGAGTCTGCTCGATGACACCTATTATGCCCTGACCATGCTGCAACTGGTTCAGGTGACATTTCCAAACCAGTATCTGTTGAACGGACTCGATCTCAATTACGGACGTTGGCTCTTTGGCAATCTTTTAGGCGGACGTCTCGCCACACAGATAGAAAAGAGAGCCAACAGTGACCTGAGAAGATTGACACAGTCACAGCAAACGACACTGCAGAACAGTATGGCATCTATGCAGCTCAGTGATGTCAATACAACGATGCAGCATGTCTCTCCAGCGTCTGTCAACAGTGCCTCTGCTTACGACAACAATGCAAACTGGTATGACTATCAGAGCAGTGGATACTCGGCAGAAGATCAGTTCGAGGCTGACTCTGCAGGTTGGCCGGGTGGTGCGTATGACAACCCGGACTCAAGCTACTACTCATACAGTGACGACTATTGAGAAAGATGGCATTATGTGGCGGATAATGTATACTGTTAACAGAGATACACAGGATTTGAGTCATTACGAAAACTTTTGGAGGTTTAAAATGATAGTAAAAGATCTAAGGTGGCAGCATGTTACGTGTTGAGATGATACAGGCGGGACAGGGAGACTGCATCTGGATAGAGTATGGGGAAGAGTCTGGAGATCTGCACCGCATTCTGATAGACGGCGGGGTCAGCGGTACCTACAAAACAGTGAAAAAACGCATAGAGGCTCTGCCTGCGGATCAGCGGCATTTTGACCTGCTTGTCATTACCCATATTGACGGTGACCACATTGCAGGCATACTTAAACTCTTTGAAGAGAAGAGTCTGAGTATCAGCTTTGACGACATCTGGTTCAATGCCTACAGGCATCTTGGCAGAGTGAGCCGCAGCAAAAGCATACGGCAGGCGGAGAAACTCTCAAACTACCTGGAACAGGCTTCACTCAACTGGAACAAAGCCTTCAACGGCAAAGCGGTCTGTGTGGACAAGCGCAAAAAAAGCACTGTCGTCACCCTGTCCGGGGGCATGGAGATCACACTCTACTCCCCTACAAAAAAAGCACTTTCCGACCTCAAACCGGACTGGACAAAGGCCATTATCAAAGCGGGGATCTCTCCGTTTCTGCGTGCATTCGAAACGGAAACAGCCGAACCTGATGAAGCGGTCATGCCCGCTTTACCCCTGCCTGACCTGAAAGTACTGGCAGAGAGCCGGTCAGACAAAGACAGTTCACTGACCAACGGCAGCAGCATCGCGTTTGTGGCAGGTTATGAGGGGAAAAAGATGCTTTTCAGCGGTGATGCCCATGCAGACATACTCCTGAACAGCATCAAAAGAGAACACCCGGACTGCGAACCGCTCTACCTTGACCTCTTCAAGGTGCCGCACCATGGCAGTGACGGCAATGTGACCAAAAAGCTTCTGGAGAGAATACGCTGTTCCCGGTACCTTGTTTCGACCAACGGTGCACAGCACCATCACCCGGACAGGGTTGCCATGGCACGGCTCATCTGTTACGGCGGGCATCAACCCGATATCTACTTTAACTACCTCTCTGCTTACACGGAAGTATGGCGTGATGCACGCTTACAGAAGCAATACCGCTTCACTGCGCATTACCCGCAGGAGGATGCAGAAGGTATCAGCATCGTCTTTAACAATGAAAAAACGGAAAATAAAAAGATATAAAAAGCCGTTTTATAAAAGATAACTGAAACGGCAGAAAAAAGTGAGATAAACATAGGAATTCCATTTCCTTTTTGAAGTACTCTGATTGAAGAGTACTTTGAAGATGAAATCATCATCTAAAACAA
>JALSUP010000175.1 GCA_027071315.1 Sulfurovum sp. | reverse complement strand
ATCATAAACTAACAAGGAAATATGAAAAAGTCGCTTCTAAGGAGGTCGATTGTTAAGAGCAAACAAGGAAGTTTACATACTGATTTAGCTGCTAAACTTCAAAATCGTGCATCATCCAACAGTATAATGATTGGAGATAATATTAAAAATATTTTGGACTTACCAGATGAATTTATTGGCATTAAAACATATCAAAAAGATTATTTAGAAAAAAAAGATACACATATTCTGTATAAACCTGAAAAAAAATATAGAATGTGGGTTTTCAAACATGACAATTACTTGAAATATTTTCCACAACTTCAAAATGAAAATTTTAAAATGGTATGCAAAGCAGGAGGTGATATATATTATCCAAATATATCCGCATTGCCTAAATATAAAAGTCTTACATTTGAAGTAAGACATCCATTGAGTATTCCTCCTCGCGGTATTAATAATATTCGATATGTATGGAGTAAAACAAACAGAGGGGTAGAAGCTAAAGAAAATAATCAAGATGGGAAATTATCTGCAAGTATTACACGCAATAATGAAGCAGATGAGTCAACAGCCTATAAGGGGCACCATATTATGGAGTGCAATATCAAGCAAAATGACAGGATTAACGGAAATGTTAAATTTGGAATTTTCATTAAATAGAGAAAGGATAGACAATGTCAAGAGGTAAAAATCAACATGTAGTCAAACATCCAGATGGATGGGCGGTAAAAGGTGCTGGAAACAGTAAGGCAACAAAAGTTACAAGTACACAAAAAGAAGCTATAACAATAGCTGAAGAAATTGCAAGAAATCAAAAATCTGATACTAAAGTCCATGGAAGGGATGGGAAGATTAGAGCAGGGAACAGTTATGGGAATGATCCGTATCCGCCAAAGGATATGAAATGATTATAGTTTATTTGTCTGTGATAAAGCAAACACAAATCTAGAAAAGTATATACTTTTTTCTAGATAAATAATAAAAGGTTTATAGTGTATAGTCTCCATGATAAGGCATTCTTCTTCATTTCTGGACATGGTAGGGGGTGGGCATTTTCATCAAATGACTTACTTGCCAAGTTTAGCCGTCAGCAGGCAGATAATGTTTTATCTGATCTGGTAAAAGACGGTAAGATCCGTAGAGTATGTAGAGGTATTTATGATTATCCGAAATACAGTGAGTTTTTAAAACAGGAACTTAGCCCAGATATAGATCAGGTAGCACGGGCATTTGCTCGAAAGTTCAACTGGCGTATAGAAGTGCTTGGAGATACGGCTTTAAATATGTTGGGCTTGTCTACCCAAGTTGTTGCCAAGTATGTGTATCTGAGTGATGGACCCAATAGATCTTATGACATATTGGGTACCACACTGGAGTTTAAAAAATCTTCTCTGAAAAATATTGGTTTCAAATATAAAGAGAGCTCACTGATCGTGCAGGCTTTGAAAGCTTTAGGAAAAGAACGTGTAACGGATGAAGTTATAGAAACGATCAGAAAGCGTATAGAACCAAAGATGTATGGGAAGATACTGAAAGATACGCAGTCATCAACAGTATGGATCTATGAAGCGATTAAACAGATCTGTAGGGAGAATTGATGGATAGTGT
>JALSUP010000174.1 GCA_027071315.1 Sulfurovum sp. | reverse complement strand
TACAGAGAATTTTATGACAATGTTAAGCAATAGTCCTCAAAGGGTTTCTAACTATTTTAAGCATGAAAAAATTGCTTATGCGGCGGTATCTTGATTTGACTGTTTAGTTAGTGCCGTAATAAAAACAACCTCTTTCATATAGTTACACTCCGGACACCATGTTGCAGAGTACATCATCATGACTTCTTTATGCTCACTTTTGGCTTTTTGCAATGCTTTATTAAAATCGTGCTCAAACTGAATTTCACCGGCAAATAATACGATGCTCAGTGCACTCAGGATTAGTAAATATCTCATTTTTATCATCTTTTTTCCTCCTAAAGCGTTAGACCGTAGCAACTAAACATATGAATAGTGGTTTAGTGGTTTGTGTCACAGCTTTTTATTTTCTCCGGATGTTTAAAGTTTTCATATAGCCATAAAGAAACGGCATCACGTTCTTCTTTCGTTAATGATTTTCCTATAGGAGGCATAGTACCAAGGTGTTTAAATGCTTTAGGGCTACAGTGACCCTTCTCCTGCGATGGATTTTGGATATAGTCTTTTACAAACGCAATAAACTTCTCTTTTGAGTCTATGTCCCGTTGTAAGCGTTTAGAAACACTTGGCATAGGTGGTGCCAGCAAACCACTTTTTGGCTTTTGCATTTTATGACACACGGCACAATGTTTCACATAAACAGATTCGCCATTTAAAGCAAACAGGGAACTAACAATGATCAGTGAACTTAATATTATTTTTTTCATCTCTTTCCTTCCTATAACTATTTACAGTATATCAAAAATATCTTGGTCATAATGGAGATAACATATAACAAGTATCATTATAGCAGTATAGGTGCCATCTGAATTAGTAGTTAAACCTTATGGTTTTATAGAAAATACAGGGGGTCACAATATAGGTGGCGACTGAGCCCTTAGCTTCTGGAGTATATTGTCGTTATGTCCGACCGTTATGCTGTGAAAACCTCTCATGGGACTGATAGGCTTTCACGCTGAAGGGTCGAACCTTAAAAAATAGGTGAGAGGAACGAAAGTTCGGTCTCTCTGTTTAAAATGTATAGGCTATTCCTATGTTCCAACTGGATAAAACAGTATTGATATCTATGTCTGTATTCAAAAAGTCAAAATTATTTGTATCATCATAGAAACGTGTATAATCAGCAAATACAGAAAAGCTTTCGGTAAAAGCATATGAGAGACCTATACCATAAGAGAAATCCGTGAATGAATTATCATAAGTAACAGGTAAAGTGTTTGGTCCGTAAGTGAAGATCATATCATAGTCCAGAGAGCCGTATCCGAGCAGCGCATAAACATCCAGTGAATCTGTGACCGGATACATCGGTTTAACATAAAGAGCCCAGGCATCATAATCCACTTCTGTTGAAATAAGTCCGGCAAATGGGCGTGATTTCGGATCACCGGTAAACCAGTATCTTCCCTCTACAGCAATGTAAGGATTAAATTTATATCCTACCTGAAGCATCGTGTCAGAATGACTGAACTCAGAAGTATCTCCTATAAATATATCATGCCCGTTCAGTGTTCCTGCAGTCTCTGCTTCATTTTTCAAAGTCACAAAAGATGCCGCCACACCAAGATAAAAGCCGCTGTCGTCCATAACTGCTTCGGGTACAACAGGTGTCTCTTCTACAACAGGTGCAACATCCCCTCCTGCAACAGCGAATGTACTCATTGCCAAAACGGTGATTGTCGATAGTACGATCTTTTTCATAGTTTTCCTTCCTTGTTTAAAAATATTATTTTTCAGAAATATTCGATCGAATATTTCAACATGCAACTGTGTCAAAAAATTTGAATGATGGTCTCATCTGTTTTCTTGATCTTCACAGAGGATATATTCTATAACACTAACTCTTTGAATCAAATTAATTGATACGACTTTAATAAGGATATAGAGATATAGGGAGGTGATGCCAATGCTCTATATAAAAGCAAAAAAAAATAGGTGTTACAAGACAGTCTACTATTAAAGTTTGGATTGCAGAAAGACTGAAAGAAGAAGTTGCTGCTTTAAAAGCAGGCTAAGAAAGCGTTGGAGCCAAACCTAACTGAAAATTTCGCTATAATTCCAGCATGAATCACATTAAAAATTATGCCTATGACCACAGCCCTCTGAAGTTTGATTTTCAACAGACTATTGAACGCTTTTTTGTTGAGGAGATACCTCTTTACACCTTTACCGGTACAGGGAACTACCTTATACTGAAGATCAAAAAGACCGATATGAGTACCTGGAAGCTTATCACCGTACTTGCCAAAGCCACAGGCTTACAGGAGCGTGACATTGGCTATGCAGGGCTGAAAGACAAGAATGCTACGACCATTCAGTATATTTCCCTGCCTAAACAATATGAGAGAGAACTCAATGCAAATCTCACAACGGAAAAAATAGAAATACTCGAACGTACGTATAACAAAGCACCCATCAAAATAGGTGCGTTGAAAGGGAACCGTTTTTCTATTGTACTGCACGATATAAATGAGAGCGATGCGAAGTTCTTCAACACCACCGCAAAAATGATGCAGAGCAAAGGTATACCCAACTACTACGGCTACCAGCGTTTTGGCGAAGACAGCCGTTCTTACCTGCAGGGAAAAGAGATAGCCCAATCAGGGAAAAGACTCAAAGGTAGCAAAGAGAAACTGCTGGTCTCAGCTTACCAGTCCCACCTTTTTAACAAATGGCTTGGGCAGAGAGTAAAACTCTCTACCATCATTGAAAAAGACAATGCTGCCTTTGCTGCAAAAAAACTTGACTACCCTTTGGAACTTGTAAAAGTACTGGCAAAACAACCACAACGCTTTAAACTTTTCATTGGGGATGTCATGATGCCCTACCCTTACGGTAAACTCAGTTTTGTGAAAGATATGACACAGTCGGCACAGACATTTTCACAAAAGAAAATAGCCCCGACCGGACTGCTCTGTGGTGCCAATGTAGAGCGTGCCAAGAGTGATGCCTACTACCTTGAAGAGCCTTATGACGATACGGAATTGAATGCCTTAAAAGGTGACAGACGTTTTGCCTGGATCTGGCCTAAAGAGGTAGAGACAGAGTATGACAGCAATACAAAGAAATTAAGGGTTGAGTTCTCACTTCCAAAGGGGTCTTATGCGACCACCTTCCTGGAAGAGATAGGGAAGTTTTCACTCAAAGAGAGTTAATTCAAAGTGTTTTGACTCTGAGTATACCGTTCTTCCATCTCAGTAATATAACGATGGAGACCGTCACTGCGATACTTGCTGCCCATGACAGGGAAAGACTTCTACTCATGCCAATGACAAGAAAACCGGTCAGTGCGCCTGCCCCGGAGATAAGGGCATAGGGAATCTGTGTTTTCACGTGATCGATATGGTTCGAACGTGAACCGATGGATGAGAGTATGGTCGTATCGGAGATGGGTGAACAGTGATCACCCATGACAGCTCCCGAGAGTACCGCAGAGAGCAATACAAGTATTTGTGTCGGGTCGGTTTCAACAGCGATACCCGCAGTGATACCGATCATAATACCAAAGGTCCCCCAGCTTGTTCCCGTCGCAAAGGCCATCACGGCAGAGAGTGCAAAGATCAGTGCAGGCAGGTAGTTAAGGTCCAAATGCTCCTTAACCAAAGAGGCAATATAAGCACCCGTCTGAAGATCTTTAATGACCGCGCCCACAAGCCAGGCTGCCGTCAGGATGATCATCGCTTCTTTCATACTTGCAGCACCTTTTAACACAGCATTCAAAGTCTCTCTGTGACTATGCGGTTTAAGAAAGGCGAAAACAAGCGCAACAAGAAGTGATGCACCGGAACCATAGACCAGTGCCAGACCGACATCTGCATGTTCAATGGCACTTATCCATCCGAAAGCTTTCTCTTTTTCAGACAAAGCCGCAGCACCGGTAAAAAAGAGTGCAGAGATCGTCACAGCGATCAGCATACCGATCGTCACAAAAAGTTCATACACCTTTCCATTTTCACCCTCCACAATAGGATTTTTTTCAATTTTCAATTCACTGTCAGGATGATAAAGAATACCCTCTTCTCTGGCACGTCTTTCATGCTCTGCCATAGGACCGATATCAAATGAGGTCGCTGCCGTATAAATCACAAGGGAAATGGTCAAAATAGCATAAAAATTCATAGGGATCATCTGTACGTAGGCAGAGAGAGGGCCTATCTCAATCTGGTGTGCAGCAAAGGCTGTTCCCAGTATGGCAATCACATATCCGCCCCAGGAAGAGATAGGTGTCAAAATAACCATCGGAGCCGCAGTGGAATCAATAAGATAAGCCAATTTTGCACGGGAGATCTTAAAACTGTCAGTCACAGGCCGGGAGATCGCCCCCACGCCGATAGCATTGAAATAGTCATCGATAAAGATAATAATGCCCAGAAAAACTGTCAGCAACGATGCCCCTCTGCGTGTTTTTACACGTGTATGCGCCCATCGGGCAAAGGCGCTTGTTGCACCATTCAAAGTCAGGACAGCGGTGGTACCGCCCAGGAGGACAAGGAATAAAAAGATATTGAGTGTCCAAATATCAATACTGCCGTCTGATATAAAGATATCGTAGAACTTTCCCCAAAGATAAGATGCACTTTCAAGACCAAAACCGTTGAGCATCAATGCACCCAATACGGAACCTGTCAGTAAAGAGAGGACCACACGCCCGGTGGTTATGGCCAGTATGATCGTGACCGCCGGTACCAGAAATGAGAGTATCGAAGCCGAATAGTCAATAAGCGTCATATTTGTCCTTGGTTTATTATAATATTATTGTAATTAGTGTTATTGTATACTACTCTGCTCTTTTTTTGGAAGGAATTTACCACACCCTTTGTCAGGTGTACCTCCAAAACTTTTCACCTCTCTTGCTGTGCCATTCTCAAAGATCACTGTTCTCTGACAATTTTTTGTCTCTTTGCAAACCTCATTACTGCATCCGATATCTTCAGCTACTGCCATATTATTTCCTTCCTCTTCCACGTTTTTTATCTTTTTTGTCTACTTTTGGTTTGGCTGCATCATAGGCTTTAAAGGCGTCACGTTTGGTCGTTTTACGCTTTTTACTTTTAGGGGCAACAGCCGAAGATTTCTTCTTTTTACCAAAAGCACCATCTGTCTGTTTATGCTCGTTTTTATTTTTACGTGCACCCCGTTGGCTTAAGGCTTCTTTGGGGGCATAGCCTTCAAGTCGTTCCTGAGGCAATGCCTTACCCATAAGTCTTTCCACATCTTTAAGTGCGACAGCCTCCATAGGAGAGATGAGCGTAATAGCCAGACCTTTGGCCCCTGCACGACCCGTACGGCCAATGCGGTGTATGTAGTCACCTGTTACATGGGGAATATCATAATTCATCACCACAGAGAGGGAAGGAATGTCCAGACCTCTTGCAGCAATGTCCGTTGCCACCAGTACGCGGATCTTCCCCTCTTTAAAGCCTTCCAGTGCCCGTGCCCGGTCTCCGGAACTTTTACCACCGTGAATGACCGCACTTTTAAGACCAGAGGCATTCAGTTCTGCTCCTACTTCATCGGCACGCTCTTTCTTTCGTACAAAAACCAGCACGCGTTGATAATTCCGTGAACCGATCAAGTATGAAAGAAGTTCTGCTTTCTTTTCTGCTTCCACAGGGTAAACGATCTGTTCCACCGTGTCGGCAGAAGTTCCCATGCTGTCCACTTCTATGAGCTTTGGTTTACTCAGCATTTGTGCCGCCAGTCTCTTGACCGAACCGGACAGGGTTGCAGAAATAAGTACGTTCTGCCGTCTTGTGGGTAAGTGCTGAAGTATCTTGCTGACCTCATGCACAAAGCCCATGTCTAAAATGGTATCGGCTTCATCGAGTACCAGATAATCGACAGATTCAAGATTGATATTTTTTTGATGAATATGCTCCAGCAGTCGCCCCGAGGTAGCCACAATAATATCTGTACCCTGTTTCAATCTGTTCGCCTGAGAAGTCAGGTTGGCACCACCATAGAGGACAGTACTTTTTAAAGGAAGATATTTGCCATAACTTTCAAAAGAAGCATGTACCTGTCTCGCTAACTCTCTCGTAGGGACAATAATAACTGCTTTGGGGTAGTGCTGTCCTTCGGTGAATGTTTTAGAGAGTTCCTGGAGGATGGGAAGTGCAAAACCGGCCGTTTTACCCGTACCCGTCTGAGCGCCCGCCATAATGTCACGTCGGCTGAACATTTCAGGTATGAGTGCTTTTTGTATAGGGGTTGCAGAGTCGTAGCCTTTGTCCTTTAAAGCCTTGATGATGGGGTCTGAAAGTCCAAGTGTGGCAAGTGACATTGCTTAGGCTTTCTTAGCGTCGTTAGAACTGTCTAAACGTCGGTTCATACGCATCTTATGCTTTGCCACTTCTCTCATATCGGCATGGCTGTCACTCTCGTCCATAATTTCAACACCAAGAATGGTTTCGACACAGTCTTCAAGCGTCACAATACCTTCCGTCTGGTCATACGAGTCAAGCACCATGAACATATGCTCTTTTTTCTTAATGAAAAGATCCAGTGCCATAGAGACAGGAATGTTTTCATTGATCTTGAAAATATCTTTTTGAATAGTGTTCAAAGTAACAGAATCATCCATGAGTGCCTGTTTAAATATTTTTTTCGTCATGATCATACCTGTAATATTTTCAATATCACCATTAAAAACGGGCACTCTTGAAAATTTAAAAATGGCAGGCTCATGCTCTATAATGTCTTTGATGGTACGATTACCTTCTAGGCCAAATACAACTGTTCGAGGTGTCAGAATTTCATGAATTTTGATCTTGTCCAAGAGTAAAATATTTTCAATCACATCTGACTCTTTTTCATCCAGGACACCTTCATCTTCACTCATGAGTGTACTCTCAATAAGTTCTGCTTTCGTCAAAGACATACCATCATCGTTCTTTTTAATTTTGTTGGTCACAAAAAGTGTCAACAGAATGATCGGATAGGTAATGAGAATAAAAAACTGTATCACATAGGCAGCCAGAGGTGCCAGAGACTTCCAGTAGACAGCACCGATGGTTTTAGGAATGATCTCCGAGAAAAACAAAATAGCAAAAGTCAAAATAATAGAGACATAAAAAAGTGCTTCCGAACCATAGACACTCTTTGCCTGTGCTCCCACTGCCGCTGCACCAAGTGTGTTGGCAATGGTATTTAAAATGAGAATAGAAGCAATTGATTTATTGATATTCACTTTATGTGATTTAAGCAGTTTTCCTACTTTTGGCTTCTCTTTTTCCAACACGGAAACATAAGGCATGGTGACTGAAAGAAGTACAGACTCCAGGACAGAACAGATGAATGAAATAACGACAGCCGCTAAAAAATATAAAATTAACAAGTCCATTTAAGAGACAAATCCTTTGTAACCCCGCAGGGCGTTATAGTAAAATGAGGGTGGCTAGACCCAAAAAGCTTAAAAATCCGACCACATCCGTGACCGTGGTGAGAATAACAGTGCTTCCGATCGCAGGATCGATATCCAGTCTTTTCAGAAGCAGCGGCACCATGGAGCCAAAGAAACCGGCACTCAGGAGGTTAATGATCATCGAAAGACCGATAACCACACCGAGCATTCCCGTGTCGAACCACACGGCAGCAATAATACCCATGATTATAGCAAAAAAGAGACCATTTGCAAGAGAGAGTATGACCTCTTTTTTAATGGTACGGTAGGCATCATGTTTTGCAATGTCTCCCAAAGCAAGCTGACGCACAACGACCGTCAGACTCTGTGTCCCGGCATTCCCGCCCATAGAGGCTACGATGGGCATCAGAATGGCCAGCGCCACGATACTCTGTATGGTACCCTCGAACATACCGATGACCAGTGAAGCAAGAATAGCCGTGACCAGGTTCACCGCAAGCCAGATGGCACGCGCCTTCCCTGCTTTGATGAGATCGTCATCCTCTTCCGCATCGTCATTGACCCCCGCCAGGTTATACATCTGGTCCGTAGCCTGTTCATTGATGATGTCATAAATATCATCTGAAGTGATACGTCCGAGCAGTGCGCCGTTATAATCGACAATAGGCATAGAAGCAAGGTCATACTCCTGGAACTTCTGAACGATGTCATCGATCTTGTCATGGTTGTGTCCGACGATCGGTTTGTACTTTTCTGGATTCTCTTCGATATTCTCCTGCAGTGTCTTCTCAAAATCAAAGACCAGCAGGTTATCAAGACCAATACCGTAACGCAAAATATTCTTCTCGTCTACCACAAAAAGATAATTGACATTTTCCAGTTCATCCTGTTTACGCAGTTTCGCGAACTCTTTGATAACATCATGGACCGTATGGTGCAGATTGGCCGTATAGACCTCGGTCTGCATGTAGGCACCTGCTTCATCTTCATCATACTGTTTAAGGTGAAGAATGTCTGTCTGGTCATCAATATGAAGTTGATTAAAGACTTCTGTTGCAATGTCATGGTCAACCTCTTCGAGCTCCTGTATAAAGTCCGTCTGGTCATCAGACTCCAACTCTGCTACAGAATCTGCCAGCTCCTTTGGCGTGAATGATTCCACTACATCTTCGAAATACCTGTCAGGCAGTTCCAGCGCCACATCGGCAATGATCTCTTTGGGAATTAAACTGATCGCTTCATCAAAATCTTTTTCATTCAGGTCTTTAAGAAGATTGGCGATCTCCGAGGGGTGTAGTTCATCACTGCTGTGTGCGTCTAAATATTTTTTTAATTTATCCATTATTTCCCCTCCTGTGCAATTTGCTGTATAGCTGTGGCATTATACTTGATTATGTTAAAGAAGAGAAGGGGGGGGAAAGAGATGAATGCTAAAAGGAGTCAGACTCCTTTAGCTTTGGTTATTTTTCTGAAATATCACACTTCTTGGTAATAAGACAAAGAGGACAGAAGTTACTCAAACCTGCGATCAGAGGAATGACACCGAGGTAGAACCATTTAATGCAGGTAAAGAAACCTGCTGCGATCAACGCAAGTCCCAAAACAATTCTGATGGGTCTGCATACTTTTCTAATTTTATTGACATCCATACTCTCTCCTTACTAAAGCTGTGGTCCGGCAGAAGCATAGTCGAACTCACCGCCATTATCATCATAACGGTGGAAGTTTTTAATGAACATTGCTGCCAGTTCATCACGACGGGTATCGAATTCATTTTTGTCAGGCCATGCATTTCTCGGGTTCAGGAGACTCGGTTCAATATCACCAAGCGTTTTTGGAACCTGAAGACGGAATGTTCTTGTAATGTCAAACTCTGACTTGGCAATACTTCCATCGAGAATGGCATTGATACAGGCACGTGTATCTTTAATACTCATACGTTTACCCACACCGTAGGCACCGCCGGTCCAACCAGTGTTGACAAGGTAGACATTGACATTGTGTTTATCGATCTTTTCACCAAGCAGTTTTGCATAGTCTGTCGGGTGTAAAGGCAGGAAGGCTTCACCGAAACAGGCAGAGAACGTGGCAACAGGCTCGGTAATACCTCTTTCTGTTCCTGCCACTTTTGCAGTATAACCGGAAAGGAAGTAATACATTGCCTGCTCTTTAGTCAGCTTGGAGACAGGAGGCAACACACCAAAAGCATCTGCCGTGAGGAAGATAATATTGTTGGGGTGTCCTGCCTGCAGGTTGCTTTTATGATTTGCAATATGTTCTATCGGGTAAGAGACTCTTGTATTTTCTGTTTTGGAACCATCTGTATAGTCTACTTCTCCCTCATCATCCGAAACCACATTTTCCAAAAGTGCATCTTTAACGATGGCACCGAAGATCTCCGGTTCTGACTTGGCATCAAGATTAATGACTTTTGCGTAACATCCGCCTTCAAAGTTAAAGACACCGTCATCATCCCAACCGTGTTCATCATCACCGATCAGTGCTCTGTTCGGGTCTGTTGAAAGTGTTGTTTTACCTGTACCCGAGAGGCCGAAGAAAAGACAGACATCTTCGTCTTTACCTACATTTGCCGAACAGTGCATAGAGAGTTTACCCTCAAGCGGCAGCCAGTAGTTCATCATAGAGAAGATACCCTTCTTCATTTCACCACCGTACCAGGTACCCCCAATAATGGAAACATTGTCTTCTACATTGAACACCACATAGACATCTGAGTTCATACCGTGCTCTTCATACTTCTCGTCCACTGTTTTACAGGCATTGTAAACAGTGAAGTCCGGTTCAAATGTTTCGAGTTCTTCTTCTGTCGGTCGGATGAACATATTCTTGACAAAGTGTGCCTGCCATGCGACTTCCGTAATAAATCGTACCGCACGCTTACTCGCAGCACTTGCCCCTGCATAGACATCAGTAATATAAATATTTTTACCTGAAAGCTGTGTCAATGTAAGGTCTAACAGTTCGTCATAGATCTTTTTATCCATCTTTTTATTGACATCACCCCAGGCGATGTGTTTATTTGAAGGTTCCTGATCGACAAAATATTTATCTTTAGGACTACGTCCTGTGAAGATACCTGTGTCACACATTGCTGTGCCTGTTGTAGAGATCTTACACTCTCCAGCTTTTACTTCGTGCGCTTGTAACTCATCATAACTTAAGTTGTAATAGATATCTCCGATATCTTTTAATCCTAGTTTGTCAAGTCCGTTCGGCGTTCTGGTACTCATTTGGGCATCCTATTTATACATATGATTTTGTATGCTAAAGCATAGATCAAAAAATCACTATTTTTTGATCTATGATTTAATGCAAAAAGGGCGAGGTGATTGTATCACCTTGCCCTTAAGTTTATTTGAATATTGACAACAATACACCGGCTGCAACCGCAGAACCGATGACCCCTGCCACATTCGGACCCATGGCATGCATGAGCAGAATGTTACCCGGTTTCTCTTCCGAACCGACTTTGGAAGCGACCCTGGCCGCCATTGGTACGGCAGATACTCCTGCCGCCCCGATCAACGGATTGATCTGCTCCTTACTGAGCCTGTTCATAAGTCTGGCCATCAGGACACCCGCTGCGGTACCCGCTGCAAATGCGATCAGACCGATCACCATGATCCCCAGTGTTTCAGCCACAAGGAACTTGTCTGCCTGAAGCGTCATACCGACACCGAATCCAAGGAAGATCGTCACAATATTGATCAGAGAGTTTTGCATCTCGTTGGAGAGTCTGTCAACCACACCTGACTCTTTTGCAAAGTTACCAAAGGCAAATGAACCCATCAGCGGCGCCGCATCAGGAAGGATCAGTGCGATCATCATAATGACGACCAACGGGAAAACAAGTTTTTCCATTCTGTGTACTTTTCTGCTTGTCTTCATTACGATCTGACGCTCTTCTTTGGTTGTCAATGCTCTCATTATTGGAGGCTGGATCACTGGGACCAATGCCATATAAGAGTAAGCTGCAACCGCAATGGCACCCAGCATTTCAGGCGCCAGTGCAGAAGCAATAAAGATAGAGGTCGGACCATCGGCACCACCAATGATGGAAATAGCTGCTGACTGTTTTAAAGTAAAGTCAACCATTCCCGTATATTGAGAGAGTGCTGCGGCTCCTACCAGTGAACCGAAGATACCGAACTGTGCAGCACCGCCAAGCAGTGCTGTTTTAGGGTTGGCAAGCAGTGGACCAAAGTCCGTCATGGCACCAACACCCATAAAAATAAGCAGCGGGAAGAATTCATTCTGAATACCCATACTGTAGATGATCCCGAGCATATGACCCGGTGCTGACATATCTGCAATAGGAATATTCGCCAAGAGTCCACCAAAAGCAATAGGAAGAAGAAGGAGTGGTTCGAAACCTTTTCCGATCGCAAGATAGAAAAGAACAAAGATCAGAAGGAACATGATCACACGTCCCCAGCTTTGGGCAAAAGTAGACATTTCTACACCCTGACCATTCTTTACGCCCTCTTTTGGATTGATGATCGCATCCAAACCTGTGGTATGAAAAAATGATTTGATCAGTTCTGTCACAGATTTTGGCTCATACGATGCTTTTTCCAAAGCGATCAGCTGCTCCTGAGTCTTGAACGCATGGGCAGCTGCATGTTCATTCGCCGTAGCTGCAGTCGTCAAAAGACCAAATGCAAACAGAAGCGAAAGTAAAAGATGTTTGATCTTCATAAGATTACTCCATTGTGGCTAATAATTGTGCATCCGCAACTGTATCATTGACATTGACATCAATAGAGACGATCTTACCTGCTTTCGGTGCAGCGATATCGATCTCCATTTTCATCGCTTCAAGGATCATGATAATGTCACCTTCAGCAACTGTGTCACCTGGATTTTTAAGAATCTTCCAAACGTTACCCGGTGTCTGGGAAAGGATCTCTTCACTTCCTGCTCCACCTGCTACTGGCGCAGCCGCTGCTGCCGGAGCTGTTGCTGCTGCAACCGGTGCTACCTGAATATCACCCTCACCCTCTGCTACCTGAACGCTGTACTGTTTACCGTCTACCACTACTGTATAATTTCCTGCCATTTCTGCTTCTCCACTGTTATTATTGTTGTTTTTACCTTTTCTCACCATGAGAGGGCCTTCACCCTTCAGGAACGCAATACCTTTCTGATCACATGCTCCTGCAATGAAAATGTTCTCATCTGTTGTTTCAAGACCTTCCTCTTCAAGTACTTTTGTCCAGTGTGCAATAGATTTGGTTTCATCTCTGTCTGAAATATCGAGAGGATTTTCTGTTGTAGGATCCAATTTCAATTTTTCACCTGCCAACTTGATGATCTCAGGATCAGCTTCGACCGGAGTCTTACCAAAGTAACCAAGTACCATACGTCCATACCCCGGAGCGATCTGCTTCCATGGTCCAAACATCACGTTTGCATAAGCCTGCTGCCAGTAGAACTGGGAAACAGGTGTGACAGAAGTTCCGTAACCGCCACGCTCCACGACTTCTTTCATGGCTGCAATGACTTCATCGAATTTACCAAGGTCACCGGAATCTCTCATCATCTGTGTATTGGCTGTCAATGCACCGCCAGGCATAGGCGAGAACGGGATCAATGGAGAAACCTGTGTTGCTTCAGGTGGGATCATATATTCAGCAAGACACTCTTTGAGTCTCTCTTCATATTTAAGAATTTTGTCCAGTTTCAAGTCACCAAGGTTATAGTTTGTACCCTTGGTAGCATGAAGCATTGTCAAGATATCCGGCTGTGACGTACCGCCGGAAACAGGTGATGCTGCCATATCGATACCATTTGCCCCTGCTTCAAGTGCTGCAAGGTAAGAGGCTACAGAAACACCTGCTGTCTCATGCGTATGCAGTCTCAAGTGTACAGAGTCACCAAGAAGTTTTCTTGCCATTGAAATGGTTTCATAGATCTTATGCGGGTTTGCTGTTCCGGAAGCATCTTTAAAACAGACAGAGTCAAAACTCATCCCTGAATCTAAAATATTTCTCAGTGTCTTTTCATAGAAAGCCACATCATGTGCACCGTGACATCCGGGAGGAAGGTCCATCATGGTCACAACTGCTTCATGGTTCATACCGTGCTTTTTGATCATCTCTGCAGAGAAGGCAAGGTTGTTGACATCATTGAGTGCATCAAAGTTTCTGACCGTCGTTGTACCGTGTTTAGCGAACATTTTTGCAAAAAGATCGATCATTTCACGACTTCCCGTGTCAAGCATCACGGTGTTGATACCACGTGAAAGTACCTGAAGGTTCGCCTCTTTACCGACGATCTCTCTGAAACCGTCCATCATTTTAAATGCATCTTCCTGCAAGTAAAAGTAGAGTGACTGGAATCGTGCTCCGCCACCGAATTCAAAGTGAGTTATTCCTGCCTTTTTCGCTGCTTCAACTGCAGGGAAAAAATCATCCATAAGCACACGTCCTCCAAAGACAGACTGAAATCCGTCTCTAAAAGTCGTGTCCATTACATCAATATATTTTTTAGCCATTTAAAGTACCTTATTTACGATTTTTTTCATGATTTATTGTTGCGAAAGTCAGTGACAGCAGCAATAATGGCTGCGACACGGCGAGACTCTTCTTCGCTGTCATTTTGTGTAGAAGGTTTAGCCGCCGCAGGCGCCTCTTCCTTAAAATATTTCCCTATAATTTTAGCCTGAAGCTTCATTACCTGAACTAAAACAGCTAGAAATACAAAAACGATCAGCATTCCTAAAACCATAAATTTGAGGCTTTCGCCTACTAAACTATATTCCATTTGAACACCTTATCATTTAGTTTACAAATTTTAAAACAGTTTTGCTTTCCCTTTGATGAAAAGCAAAAATTATCTTCTCTTTTTTCTGCGATTGTTATTTCGGGTAGCTTTTTTCTCACCCATATAATTTTGCATCATGTCATCGACTGTATTTTGATCAAAACCTATCTGCGAACCAATGTTCTGGTCTTCTTTGTCTATAAAACAGGATACAAGCTTTTCAAGCAGGACCTCTTTGTCCATTTCACCCATATGATCTATCAATCTTTCGGCATATTTATGAATAGGCATGGCTCTCACCTGATCTGCCAGATACTCAAGACCTGCATCATCGATATCATCACCACCTTGAATGGTCGCCAGACGCATCTCAGCCCCAACCTCTTTCTGAATACGCTGTAACTCTCTGAACTCTTCCGTCGTCACAAGGGTAATGGCCTGACCACTTTTCCCTGCACGTCCGGTACGTCCGATGCGGTGTACATAAGACTGCGGGTCAAAAGGAATATGGTAATTGAAAACGTGCGTCACATCTTTCACGTCCAAACCACGTGCAGCCACATCTGTCGCCACCATGATCTTCGTGTTTCCGCGTTTGTAACCCTTGATGACGATCTCTCTGTCTGACTGTTCCAGGTCACCATGGAGACCTGCGGCATTAAAGCCTAAAGCCTGCAAATGTTCTGTCAGCCTGTCCACTTCTCTTTTCATGCGACAGAAAATAATACACTTGTTGGTATCTTCTGTCTCCAGAAGTTTGACCACTGCTTCATCTCTCTGAGACTCATTGATAACATAATAGCGCTGCTCAATGACATTGTTGGTTGTCTCTTCATCTCCGATCACAGAAATGAATTCCGGTTCATACAAAATGTCTTCTGCCAACTCTTTAATAGGCTCAGGCATCGTTGCCGAGAAGAGAAGTGTCTGTCGACTCTGAGGAATATACTCAAAGATCTCTTTGATCTCTTCGAGGAAACCCATGTCGAGCATTTCATCGGCTTCATCCAGAATGACGATCTCGGGGTTGAAAACGTCTATTTTCCCTTTTTTGTAAAGGTCTTTGAGTCTTCCCGGTGTTGCCACGACGATCTGTACCCCTTTGTGGATGAGTGCGATCTGACGACCATAACCGACCCCACCGTAAACAGTCAATGTTCTGATACCAGCAAAACGTCCTAAATGGTACAGTTCATCTGCCACCTGTGTTGCCAACTCTCTTGTCGGAGTAATGACCAATGCTCTCTCTATCTCACCCTTGGCGAGTTTGTCCATCATCGGCAGTCCGAATGCTGCTGTCTTCCCTGTTCCTGTATGTGCCTGCCCTACCATGTCGCTTCCGTTAGCGATAATAGGTATGGCCATCTCCTGAATAGGACTCGGCTCTCTAAAGCCTGCTACTTTCACCCCTTTAGCAATATCACGGTGAAAATTAAATTCACTAAATTTCATAGTTTACCTTCATAATAAATGTCCAAAATGTTGTTTTTGAACTTAAATGAACCTCTTAAAGAAGCTCTATAAATTCAAGTTTGTTTTTGACGGTGGGAAATCCCACCCTACGCGAAAAAATATCATAACGCGTAGGGTGGGTTTACCCACCACAATCAGATAATCGTCAACAAAAATATCCCAAAGACTATACGATAGATCCCGAACGGTACAAAGGTGAATTTCTGAATAAATACAAGAAAAAGCTTCACGGTAATGTACGCCACCACAAAAGCAACCACAAAACCTATGAGAAAAGGGATCCAGTTGGCATCGGCAAAGTCTTTGTAGTGTTTTAAAAGGTCATAACCTGTGACCGCACCCATGACAGGGATGGCAAGCAGAAATGAAAAGTCTGAAGATGTTTTTCTGTCCATACCTGCCAAGAGCCCACCAACGATGGTCGCCCCTGATCTGGAAGTACCTGGAATCAGTGCGAAAATTTGTGCAAATCCTACCCACCAGGCTTGTTTATAGGTCACTTCTTCCACATCTTTTACATGGTACTCTTTCTCTTCGTAAAAATGCTCCAGCACAAGAAAGATGATACCCCCGATAATGAACATCCATGCAACGGTCTGAACATTGAAAAGTGCTTTAATGGAGTCTTTGAAAATGAAGCCGACTATGGCGAGAGGGAAGAAAGCCAGCATGAGTTTCATCCAGAGATCTATTTTTTTCAATGAGATCTTGTCACGGTATATGAGCATCACCGCCATAATAGCAGCGAACTGAATAATGACTTCATAGGCTTTCATCAGGGCATTCTCTTCAATACCCATGAATTTACTCGCAACGATCATATGCCCGGTTGAAGAGATGGGCAAAAACTCTGTAACACCTTCGATAATACCTATGATTACCGCTTGAAAAATATCCAATATAACTCCCTACATCATTTGAGCAAAATAGCTCTCATCTTTGGCTAACAGAGCTTGTGGCGTACCGCTGTCAACGACTTTCCCGTCTTCAAGTGCATAAATGAATTCTGCACTTTTAATGGTACTTAACCTGTGGGCAATGGTAATGACTGTTTTTTCTGCTAAAAAACTGTGAAGTGCTTCAAAAAGTTTTGCTTCGGTATGGACGTCCAAGGCTGAAGTAGACTCATCGAAAATGACTACTTTGGGATCACTCAATACCATTCTTGCAATAGCGACACGCTGCCGCTGCCCTCCACTCAACTTGATACCATCTTTCCCCACAAGTGTATCAAGACCATTATCCAAACGCTTGATGACATCATCGAGTTGTGCGATATGGAGTGCTTTCTGTACTTCATCATCGCTATACGCATTGCCAAGCGTCAGGTTAAACAACATTGTATCATTAAAGAGTTTAGGATGTTGCAAGATAAGATGAATATTTTCTCTTACCGTCGAAAGTTTCAATGCTTTGTTCGAAACATTTCCGTATAAGATCTCACCTTCATCCAGGGGGTAGAAGCCTACGAGTATATTGGCAAGCGTAGTCTTCCCAGACCCGCTTGCACCGACGATGGCAACTTTGGAGCCTTTTTCAATATGCATATTAATATTTTCTAATATGGGTTTATTTTTCAGGTATGCGAAGAAGAGATTCTTAACTTCGATCCCGATACTGTGCACATGCTTAAAAGGATTTTCCTTCTCTTCGATGACAGGCTCCTGCTCCATTTCAAACACGGAGTTGATCCGCTTACAGGCAGCTTTTGCCGTCGCCAGGACATACTGGAAACTGATAATGTCCTGTGTAGGTGAGACCATGACCCAAAGGTAAGAGAAGATCGCCAGCATAAGCCCTACAGAGAGGTCCGAGTATGCCACAGCCAAAATACTGACTGCCCTGAAGATCTCATAACCCGACAGGAAGACAAGGTAAGAGAGCTTAACGGCAGCATCACTTTTATAGCCGTAGTTGACGGAGTGTTCTTTCAGCTCATTCGCTTTCTTTTCACTCTCGCCAAAGAAGTACTCCTCTTTATTGGCTGCACGTATCTGGTGAAAGAGTTCCAAAGTCTCTGTCAATGCGGACTGGAAGAATTCAATGGCTTTGTTCTCTTCCTTTTTAAGCTTCCCGATGTTTCGTGAAAGCTTGACCGTAAAGAGTACAACAATGGGATTGGTAACAAGAATGAAGAGTGCCAACTGCCAGTGTATCCACAACAATACCACTGCCGAGAAAAGCAGGACCAGCACTGCCACAATGAGTTTAGAGATCGTTGTAGAGACAAAAGCATCTATGGTTTCCACATCGGTCACCAGTTTGGAAGTCACCGCCCCAACCCGCATCATTTCATACTCTTTCAGTGACACACGCTTCAAATGACGCAAAAGATCAAGTCTCATCCTGTATGTGATATTTTTTGATATGGAAACAAATATTTTGGTCTGAAGTATCGATAACGCAGAGCTCAGAGCACGCAGTACAAGAATGACCGCCAGTATGAACAGCACATACCCTTTTGTGTCTGAAGTAAAAATATAGGTGGAGATAAAAGTAATAAAACCGTGGTCTTTGTGTAAAAGTAACTCATCGACGATAATAGGAATGAAGAGAGGAATGACCACCACAAGCAGCGTAGCCATTACTGCAATGATATTTCCGAATATCAATTCTCTTCTGTGCGCTAAAAGGTCTTGAACGATACCTTTAATACTACATTTTAATTGCATCAAACTCCCTGTCAAATCTGTCGGGGTGGGGGCACCCCGACCTACGCGAATTAAACAATCTTCAGTATCTCTCTAAGATCTTTCACATCTACACAGTGTGTCGCCGCCTCTTTTAAAACTGCTTTGGCACAAAAGGCCACGCGGGTGTCGGCATGGGCAAACATGCTCAGGTCATTGGCACCGTCACCGACGACCAGTGTCTCTTCACGTCCGACTCCGAGAAGTTTCTGCATACGAACGATCATATCGCCTTTGGCTTCAGAGTACATCATCTCGCCCCCTACTCTTCCCGTAAGTATACCGTTCTCATCATGCAGGAAGTTGGAGAAATCTGCATCGACACCGAGCTTTTCACAGGCAGGCTTGGTTGCGTTACGGAAACCTCCCGAGAAACAGACCACCGTATAGCCGCGCGCTTTCAGACCGGAAACGACCTCTGCCGCACCCGGCATCATAGGCAGGTCGGCACAGATACTGTCCACCTCTGCTTTTTCCAAACCTTCAAGCAGTGCCACCCTGGAGACAAGCGACTTGAAAAAGTCAAGTTCTCCGGCCATGGCCCTCTCCGTAATGGCAGCCACCTGCGCCTCCAGACCGAGCGGTTTCGCAAGAAAGTCGATGGTCTCGCCATCCATCAGTGTCGAATCAAAATCAAATACAGCCAATTTTCCCATTATAGATACCTCTATGTATTATTTGGGTAGAATTATAGCCAATTTATTTATGAGAGTTCACTATGTTTGAAAAATTCTGCGACATCCTTTGCAATGACAAAAAGTTTATTACGGTAGAGGTCAACCCTCCTCACGGTGCGTCTATAGACAGTATCATAGAGAATATCAAAAAGCACAGGCTGCATGAGAAGGTCACCGGTTTTTCCTGTACAGACAATCCTCTGGCCAAACTCAAAATGTCAGGTGTACTCTCTGCCATCAAGATACAGCAGACTTTCAACAAGCCCGTTCTCGCGACCATGAGTATGAGAGACAAGAACAAACTCTCACTGCAGTCTACCCTGCTCGGTGCCAATGACTTTGACCTGCGCTGTATTTTGGCACTCACAGGTGACCCGGCAAAGTTCTCCGACCAGCCGGATGTCAAGGGGGTACTTGAACGTGATTCTACTCTGCTTTTAAGTATTATCCACCATTTGAACAAAGGTGTGGACTACTCTAACAAAGTACTGACACCTGCACCCAAGCCCATCTACCCTTTTGCTGTTTCCAATGCCACAGCCAAAGATATGAACTCACTTAAAAAACGTATGGTCAAAAAACTGAACTATGGTGCACGTGCCATCATCACTCAGCCTGTCTACGGTTTGGAGAATGCCAAAGAGATCCTGGCCCTTTTTGAGGAAGCCAAAGAGATCAGCATCCGTGACACGGCAAAAGAGGCCCATTTGATCCTGGGACAGTTCCCTATTGTCAGAGCCAAAACAGCAAACTTCATTGACGATAAAGTACCCGGTATCTCCGTACCCAAAGAGATCATCGATGAGATGAACCTCGCAGCGATGGACGGGGAAGAGAAAGAGCAGGAAGTAGGCTTTGCACTCTCCAAACGCATCTTTGATGAAATGATGTCTGTACACGGAAAAGTACACTTAATGACACATAACCGCTTTGATCTCTGTTCCGAACTTATAGGGTAAATATTTACTTAAGGGCACCTCTAAAAATACCCTCCCAATTCCAAAATCAGAACCTAAAGTCATTATTCCTCAAATGATGCCTTCATTCATTTGAGAGAAATTCTATAAAATCAATAGAAAAAATTCTTCCAT
>JALSUP010000173.1 GCA_027071315.1 Sulfurovum sp. | reverse complement strand
TTTTAGCCTTCTCCTTTCGTTGTGATTCTCCTAAAAGTTCGATTTTATAAGCATTGTGTACAATCCTATCTAAGATGGCATCTGCTATCGTCGCGTTGTGAAGATAACTGTGCCACTCTTGAATAGGAAGCTGTGAGGTGATGATAAGTGAAGATTGGTTGGTTCTGTCTTCTACGATCTCGAGCAGATCTCTTGCTTCCGCTGCTTTAAGTGGCGATACTCCAAAGTCATCTAATATTATTAGCTCTATCTTCTTGAGTCTTGCCAGATATTTCAAATATTCTTCATCTCCTCTGATTGCTTGTAAATGCTGCATCAGTCTAGGTACTCTCAAGTACAGTGCACTGTGTCCCATAGTCATCGCTTTGTTGGCATAGGCCTGAGCAATATAACTTTTACCAGTTCCAGTAGCACCTGTAAAGATGATATTTCTGTTGTATTTGAGATAGTTACCACTAGCAAGGTCTAAGATGACACTTTTATCCAGTCCTCTCTCTGCTGTAAAGTTGACATCATTGATATTAGCACCTTTGTCATGGAGCTTTGCCTGACGGAGTAGCCGTTGTATCTTCTTGTTATCTCGTTCAAGCTCTTCTGCTTCTAATAAGATCTGCACTCTCTTAGAAAAGGGCATATCGCTATACACCGGTTGCGTCTCTTGTTCTATGAATGCAGTGTAAAAAGCAGACAGTTTTAACTTCTGTGTTAACTCTTGTAGTCTCATAATCGTTCTCTCCTTGTTGTTGATGGATTAGCTGTAATAATTAGCGCCTCTAATATTGCTATGGTTCTCAAGTGTCATCAGTGAAGCACTCTCATCATTGTCAATAGGTTTGTGTGATCTAAGCAGACCTTTTATCTGAGCTACTTTGTAATAGTGTTTACCTATAGCCAGTGTAGAGATGATCTCAAGATGCTCTTCTGTGTACCCTTTCTCTTGATACTTCTTGAAGTTATTGATGATTCCAAGACAGGTACGAAAGCCCATCTCAGGATGTGGTCGTGAATCCATGATGTTCTTAAACAGCTTCGCTGTTTGTGGTCCGATAGTCAGTCCCCAGTTCATGATCTTGCCAGGGTTCCACTCTAAGTACTTTTTATGTGAGGATGCCATATGGGCTGTTTGCGTGGAGTAGATACCTTTATGTAGCTGCTTAGGATGAATAGCTACCTCTTTACCTTCATAGGTGATAGTGACACTATTTGCTGAGAACCACACTTCTACTCTTTTTCCTACCAGTTGATAAGGGACGCTATAGAAGTTAAACTCCAGTTGGACGTGATAGTCTTTGTTGACCTTGAGCAGTTTGAATTCCTTGTGTTCGTAACGTACAGCAGGAAGTGGTAAGAGTGCCGGCTTGTCTAGTAACTCAAAGAGTTCACGTCGGCTCTGTCCAAGATGGCGGATGACTTTATCAAGGTAAAGTGGCATCAGTCGTACTATCTCTTTGTTAAGCTCTTGAAGTGAGTAGAAGGTGTAGTGACGCAATCTGGCTAGTATCCATCGCTGTACGAGTTTTACCGCTTGTTCTACCTTGGCTTTATCTTTTGGTTTATAACCTCGTGTAGGCATAACAGCACTACCATAGTAACGCGCCATCG
>JALSUP010000172.1 GCA_027071315.1 Sulfurovum sp. | reverse complement strand
TACCATACTTGATGAAATAGCTAAAATCGAAGATGTTGTCAACAGGAATGAGGATTTAGTGAGTATTATCGCTGTGTTGCAGGATGTCACTCAGAAAATGCTTGGGTTTAGGTGCGAAAGTTAAGTTGACATGTTTAACCTCCTCACGCTGTTTTAATCAGAGGGTTCAATGATATCTAAATTAATTAGCTCTGCAAAGGGGACGTTAATATTTACTTTTGAAATGAGGTATGGTATACTTGTTAAAACCTAAAGGAGATAACATGTCAACCATAGAAAGCAATAAAAATATTCTTAATGGTGTTTCCGTATTTAAAGGTACTCGAGTACCAGTACGTAATCTCTTTGATTATTTAGTAGCAGGAGAAACGATTAAAGATTTTCTTGAAGATTTTCCTACTGTATCTTTTGAACAGGTAAGACATATTTTACAAAGTGCCGAAGTTGCCATAGAAAATCATCAGGCTGCATAATCCCAATGAAGATCATTATTGATGAATGTCTTCCCAAAAGAGTAGCATATTTTTTTACAGACCAAGATGTTTGGACAGTACCGCAGATTGGTTTAGCCGGGTATAAAGATACTGATCTGCTTAATGAACTCAATAATCGAAAAATAGATATTTTTATTACAATAGATGGGAATATAGAGTACCAACAACAATTTGAAAATAGAGTCTTTGCCACGATCATTATCCGTTCCGTTTCAAATCGTTTTTCAGATTTAAAACATTTTGGGGAAATATTAACAGAAGTGATTCAAACTATTGAACCGGGAACTGTGACACATGTCCCTTAATACAAACTACCTGACCCTACTTCCATATCGGCAGAGACAACAAAAGAATTTTCAATATTTTGAATTTGTTTGAAAGATTTGTTTTTGCCACCTATTTCCACTGTGTATTTCCCCTCAATCAGGAAGTCTCCACTGGCAGAAATTTCCAAATGTTCCTCTTCGAACATACTCATGAAAAAGACTTCTCTCACAGTACCTATGTGTGTCTCTTCACAGTATGCGTAATGCAAATTCGTATTGCCAAGGTAAAGCTTTTGTGGCTTCACAAAAATGTTGTCTCCCCTGCTTTTAGCTCTGAGCAGGATGAATATGCGTCCTCGTTTAAGGTATTCCATATATCGGTAAAGTGTATGGTAATCATTGATACCGATTTTTTCTGAGAGCGCTTTAATGTTGATTTTAAAAGGTTGTGACTGACATACCAGACGTAGCAGTTTTTTAAGATTTATAATCTTTTCATATTCAATGAGAAAGAAACCCTACTTCTCTAAATCATCTGTTGCAATGTTTAATAACATGCATACTTCATGAAATACATATGCTGAAAAATCATCAAATTGCTTTGCATTTTCCAAAGAGGGCTTTCCATCAGGAAGTAATCCTAGATCACCAGGATATCTTGATTCTATATACAATTCATCTAAAACTTCTATTATTTCTTCATTGATATCAAAATCTATATCTATCACTGCGATCAGATGTTGCAATTTATGTACTCTTGGAATTCGGTTTTCTTCATTTTCAATCACAGCTTTTAAACTTTTTTCAATAGCTTGTTGTGCATGAAATGCAACCATGTGTGTCAAAAAAGGGTCTCTTACAATATAGTGAATACTTCGTATATCACCATAGGCAGACTTCAACCACTCTTTTGCCTGAAAATTAGCCATATATCTTCACGCCATTTTGCAAAATTTCTCTACTAAATGAACTATTAATCTCAATAAACTTTTTATGCATCTTTTTAGTGTGTGTAATAACATCAATAGGAATAGTTTTTTGTAAATCTTTAATTGCTCTTGAAACTTTAAGCTTAAGAAGCATTTTTTCATCAAAATTTTGGGGCATATAGTTGTCATTGGTCACAACATAAAGATCTATGTCGCTGTCTTGATGCGGTGTTCCGTAAGCATAACTACCAAACAATATCACCTTTTCAATACCTAATGGTTCAAGATGTCTAATAATCTCTTTTTTCATATTTTCAATATTAACCATCTATTCCACCTTTTATATTTTTATCTCTCTATTATATCTAATCATTCTAAAGAGCTAAAAGAAGATATAGGGGTCTATTATTTTTGACAGGAACGTGAATGTTTATGTTAGAGACAATGTTAATCAAAATAACCCATAAAAAAATCCAGTTTCGTTTTTAGTACGGTCAATTCCTCATGTGTCAGTATCGTCAGAGGATCGGCGGATACCATTCTTTTTATATCTATTGTACACATCCAGTTGATGATCAGTTCACTCTTCTTTTCAAGCTTTTCTCTTTTATCTATTTCAAATCTGAATCTTCCGCCTTTTATATCTGTGGTCAGAGGGATCACCAGAACACTTTTAAATAAAGCCACGTAAAGATTGTCATTAACATAATTGCTTTGCAATACCATCGCCGGCCTCACTTTCCCCAATTCACTTTGATATTTTTTACCAAAATCAACCAAATATATTTCACCTCTTTTAATATTCACTTACAACCGCCGCACCATCGAGATCTTCTACAAAAGAGTTTTTAATATCTTCTCTTATTGCCTCTCTTATCTGATCTTGAAAAAGAGAATAGAGCTTATAGGGCATAAATACACCTTTTTCATGATGCGTTTTTGCATCTTCAATGATAACGATATCCTCACCATTGATATATTTTGTCATATACTTTTGAAAAGAACGAACACCTTCATGTACCAACATTTAAAATCCTTTATATGTATATTACTGTTATATCAGTATATCATAAATATGATAACGGGGATCAGGTTTAGAATTTTTTGATTTTAGGGAAAAGAGTTTGAAAGGTAGGTAAATAAGGATGGTGCGCACGAGAAGATTTGAACTTCCACGGGGTTGCCCCCACTACCCCCTCAAGGTAGCGTGTCTACCGTTCCACCACGTGCGCACATAGACTGAGCAGTTTAAAAGTACTACCGAAACTTTAAAAAATGAGGGTTGAAAACCTGTGACGGATTATAGCCGTCACAAACTTTCAATGTCTTTAAACTTATCCGATGAACGGGTTAGCGTAAAGAGCGATAAGTGCAATTACCAATGTATAGATAACCTGTGCTTCGATCATTGCAAGGGCAATGAACATTGTAGTCATTAGTTTACCACCAAGACCCGGGTTTCTAGCAGTACCGGCGATAGTTGCAGCAGCAGTGTGCCCCATACCGACAGCTCCACCAAGTGCAGCAAGACCAAGACCAACACCAGCCGCAACGACTGAGTAAGCTTTGATCATTGATTGACCGTCTACATCACCTGCAAACGCAACAGCACCAAGTGCCAAGAAAAGTAAGAAAAACTTTTTCATATTAAATCCTTTAAATTAATAGATTTTAAGTCTCTTCGACTACTCTTTAAAGTCTGTTCGGATAGCGTAAACAGTGTAAACACTGCCAACCTGAACATAAATGCCCCGATTTCCCTACTGATCACTTTAAATGAACGCGAGATTATAACCAAGTTATAATTAACATTGACTAAAAGACCATACTTTATGCCGATATCAACTCTCTACATAGTGCCTGATATTGCCTATGAGTTTATGCATGACTTTCGGGTACTTCTCTTTACAGTCCGTCATCAGCGCTTCATTGTTATAGATGAGCTGTTTCTGGATCTCGTCAACGACCTCTTTCATTTCGTAGGCACCGATGAAGCTGAGAATACCCTGGATCTCACGACAGACGATCTTCACCTGTTCCATACGCTTCTCTTCAATGAGCTTCGGCAGAGACTCTGCCGTTTCCGCATAGACATCGACAAACTCTTTCAGTGTCTCTTTGTAGAGCGCTTCACTCTCATCTGCCCAGGCAATACCTGCTTCAATATCGAGTCCGTCCACCTGCTTCTTGTCCTTGACCACCTCTTCCCTGTCAAGATTGCTCAGGAATACATTGAAAACGGTATAGAGTTTTTTGATATTCAAAGGTTTTGTCAGGTAGGCGTTGACACCGGCAAGGAACATACGGTCTATCTCTTCACCCATGGCAAAAGCGGTAAAGGTCACAATAGGCAGGTCGTCAAATCTCTTTTCTGCTCTGATCTCTTTAGTGGCGGTTTCTCCATCCATCACAGGCATAGAGATGTCCATTAAGACAATGTCATACTCCCTCTTTTCTTTAAATAAAAAGTCCAGGGCTTCCTGTCCGTTATTGGCAATTTCGATCGCCATACCGGAATCTTTCAGTACCCCCAGGAGGATCTTCTGGTTAATGAGGTTGTCTTCTACGATCAGCAGTCTGGCACCGGAGAAATCTTTAAAATGACTCTGGCTGACCGCAGGCGTCTCTTCTATGGGTGATTTATAGACAGCAAGCGCACCGATGTAGGAAGAGGTGAATGCTTCTGCCGCATGCTCTTCTTCCTGCCCCTCCAGGTCATAAATAAGCGCTTTGGTCTTTTCTCTTGTCAGCGGTACATTGATATGGGCATCGATACACTCGAAGGCAGGTACAGCAGAGGAAGAGAAGATGGAGCTTGCCGAAACGATATGCAGGGTTTTACTCTTTTTGATCAGCGAAAGGTAGGCTGCGCTGCTCTCATCAAAATAATCCGTATCGAGTATGAGAAGATCGTACTCGGCAAAATTGAACTTGCTTTTTTCAATATCTTTCTTTTCTGCGATCGTGATCTCACGGTAATAACTGTGGAAAAGCACTTTCAGAGAAGCGGCTGTGGCGGATCTTTCAGAATAGATCAGTACTTTTTGTCTGGAAATACGTTTATAGAGATCGGGATCTACTTTAAAATCATTATTGGCAGAGGGTTCCATAGGTACAGCAACGAAAAAGGTGTTTCCGTGCCCTATTTTACTCTTTGCTTCCAGCCTTCCGCCCATCTGACTGCTTAACTCTTTGGCAATATAGAGTGCCAGTCCGATATGGGCACCTGTGGCATCATCGTGACTCAGGTCAAAGATATTGTGCAGGGCATCATTGTCAAGACCTTCACTGCTGTCGGTGATCTCGATGTTAAGGATACTCTTGTCTTTTCCGCTTGTCCATGCTTTGAATTTGACAAGCCCTTTAGGGGTAGAGAGGATACTGAATTCAAAAATGTTGTTGATGATCCTTGTCAGGTGCACCACATCGGTGGTGAGGGAGAGCGGCACATTGTCATCGACCTGGAAGACCAGTTCCGTCTCCTGGTCTTTAAAGTGCGGTGCCATATTGGTCGTAATGTCATCGAGCATATGACTGAAGCTGAAAGTTTCATTGAAGACTTCCACCTTGTTGGCTTTGATCTTCAGTAACTCCCGGAGATTGTTCGCAGAGTTCAGTATGGCACTTTCAATAGAGTTCAGTTCTTTCTCTTTTGATTCAATAAGATTTTGGGTCAGGTGATAAATATCGTCTGTCATACTCTCAAGCATGGCATCCTGTTTCTGGTCGATACTGCTCTCTCTCTTCTGACTCTCTTTCAATGCTTTTTTCTGTTTTTGCATCTTCAGATACACAACGATGATCACGATACAGAGTACAGCGATCACAGCGGTCAGTGACATTTCCA
The DNA here is from genome assembly GCA_027071315.1 of Sulfurovum sp. Taxonomy (GTDB): domain Bacteria; phylum Campylobacterota; class Campylobacteria; order Campylobacterales; family Sulfurovaceae; genus Sulfurovum. The sequence goes on along the minus strand of JALSUP010000172.1, from coordinate 249 downwards.
TGATATTGCCTGTTGCTACTTGTGCTTCCATTCCCTGTATCCTTTGTTTTTATTTTACTTCCGCTACACGCCCGGGACTTATGCCAGGTACTCCGGTGTTGCCAACTCCACTTTTTTCCCTTTTTGCTCCATGACGACCACGGTGATCGGGTCACCTTCATGATAGCGTTCGTTCAGGTTGTTGACACGCTCTTTGGCGACTTTTGAAATATGCAGCAAAGCATCAAAACCGTCCGGCATTTCAACAAA
>JALSUP010000171.1 GCA_027071315.1 Sulfurovum sp. | reverse complement strand
TTATGGAAGAATTTTTTCTATTGATTTTATAGAATTTCTCTCAAATGAATGAAGGCATCATTTGAGGAATAATGACTTTAGGTTCTGATTTTGGAATTGGGAGGGTATTTTTAGAGGTGCCCTTAAGCATATCATTGGACTTCTTATAGATCAAAGAAGGAATGAATTTAGTGCTTGACTTGTTCATGATCTGGAAAAATTTAAAGCCTCTTTCCGACCTTTTCAGTAACACCATGATCTCTTCTGTATTCATGTCGGATTTTTTCAGTTTTTCCAGGGATGTACGGTAAAGGTCCATTGCCTTCATCATTTTCTCTTTAAATTGTGGATCATCTATACCCCACACTTTCAGCATATACAGACTGGCCATTCTCTGGGAAAGCATACGCTGCCGTCCCGAGATATTGATGATCTCACCGGAAGCTTTCCCTGTCTGTTTGGCAAAAAGACCTACCGCTTCATTGGACTGTTTTAACAGTGCCTCAAGCGCTTCCTGCATTTTCCCTGCTTTCTCTTTGCTGGGCTTTTCCTGCAGTTTGGATTTTAGCGGTACCCACATTTTCTGTACCTTCAACAAACTCTCTTCTGTTGCTTTCTCTTTATTGAAAACAATTAATGCAGACAAGTGTGTTTCAAACTGCTGCATGGTTTGATTCAAATCTTCTCCGGGGTTGCCAAAGTGGTTTTCCAACCCGACCATGGCATAATCTTTCAGCATACGCTGGGTGAACATTCTCTGTTTACCTGCAACATCAACAGCAACAGATAGATTTTTAATTTCAATTGCATGTAAAGCTGTCGTAAGAAGGGTTGTTATGAGTAGCGTGTAGATGGTTTTTTTGAGTGACTTAAATGACAAATAATACTCCTTTGAACTATAAACGGCTACATACAAAGCTGTACACAACTATTTACTGGTAGTCTGGCGGTCTTAACAATAAGATCCATAACTTTCCGTCCTTACTTCACAGTAAGTTTGGCTTTTTAACATCAGAACAGAAAATATTCTACATAAATTATACTTATGCATGACTTATATTGATAGCTATATCAATATAATTTCACAGATTGAAGATATTTAGCTAAAATACTACAAAAACAGGAATATCACTCATGCATAAATTTTTACTTTTCGCAGGTTTTTCACTTCTCTTGTCTGCCTCCAATGATATGGAAGCCCTTTACTTAAAGAATGCCTGTAACTCTTGTCATGGTATGTATGGTGAGGGTATGGGTGCCTCCCCAAGACTGCAGGGGCAGAGAGAAGGGGTACTTCTGCGACGTCTCAAAGATCTCCAAAAAGGGAAAACACGTTCTGCTTTTGGCACTATTATGGTCTCTTTTGCAAAGTCTTTAGATGAAAATCAAACCATTGAAATGGCAAAATACCTTTCTCAAATGAAAAGGATCATCCCTGAAGAGACCTATGAACTGGACAGTTATGATAATACGGGAGATGGTTCGTCGTAAGGAGGTAGAGGTAATTCCCAAAAGGGAATCACTTCTCTTTAGTGTGTTGCTACTTCCGGTTGTGCTTCAGCCGGAGGAGAAACTTTTTCAACTTCTACTGCTTCTGCCGGTGCAGCTTCTTCAGTACCCGCTGCTTCAGTTTCAGCAACCGGAGTCTCTGCTTCTACTGTAGGTGCCTCTTCTGTTGCTGCAGGTGTTTCCACTTTCTCTTCAGTCACAGCCTCTGTTGAAGCAGGTTCTTCTGCTTTGGCTGATTCAGCCGCTTTCGCGTCTTCCGCTTTTTTGGCTTCAGCTGCTGCTTTTGCTTCCTCTGCTTTTTTCGCTTCTTCAGCCGCTTTGGCTGCTTCTGCCTTTTTAGCTTCTTCTGCCGCTTTGGCCGCTTCTTCTTCAGCCTCTTTCTCTTCAGCGACATAATCACTCAGATCATCCTGACAATCAAACAGCTTGTCATCCTTGATCTTGACTATTTTCACGTTCGCACCGTGAACATATACAAGTTCACCACCCTCTTTACCCTGCTTAAGAATTCCCGCAACAAAGATAATAAGCACAAGTAGATACATTGCCTTCATCAAACCTCTGTTGATAAGTGCAGAAAGCAGTTTAAAGACAAACAGGATTCCTGATGCCAACAAGAGGTAAGTACCGAACAGTTTATGTGCTTTCAGTGCACTTTGTGCATCCTGTGTTAAAAGGTCCCAGGCCGCTGTACCGTCCGTGCTTCCTGTCAAATATGCTGCCGCTGCTGCCACCACTGTTAACACGATTAAAAAGAATGCAGTAAAACCTATGGTTCTTTTTTTAACAACAAGGTTTATAAGCTCCAGTAAAAGAACGATCACCGGCAATGCGATCATAAAGTGCACGACAGGAGGGTGCATCAGAGTAGGAATATCAAAGGGGAGTGGGATTTCCGGTATTTTAAATGGTAGTTCAGGTAATGTCATTTTTCTTCCTTATATATTTGGTTCGGTTATTATAACACAAAAGCTTTTAGTTATATGCTAAAATGGTTTTACAACCACCATAATCACAATAACGATCATCAGCAGGGTCGGTACTTCATTGTAAAACCTGAAATACTTTCCGCTTTTATACTCCGGGTTGTCTATCAGTTTTTTACGGATACTGTTCAATGAAAAACTGTAAGCGATCAAAAAAGCCAAAACGGTCAGTTTGACATGCAGCCACATCCCGCTCTGAAACAGATGGGGGTTGAGATAGATCATCGCCGCACCGGAAAGAATGGTTGCCCACATCGCAGGTACCCCTATATAGGCATAGAGTTTATACTCCTGCACCTCAACCACTTTTCCAAAAGCCACATTGTCTGAGTGCTCCCGATGGTAAATAAAGAGTCTCGGAAGGTAAAAAAGCATCGCCATCCATGAGGTAAAACTCATCACGTGAAAGGCCAGTATCCAGGTATAGTATGCCATTGTCAGTTCTCCAGTATTTCAAAATCTTTCTTGCTGTATATCACCAGCTGTAATTTCTTATAATACCCAAGATGTGCATAGTGTATCTTTAGTTTGGCACCGTTTTTTGGCCTCAGTTTTTTATTTCTAAAGTAGACAGGAATCTTTTGACCATTGACGTATAAATGCCTGTTTTTATACACAGCAGTAAGATCTCTCAGCACTTCATTCTGTCTGCCTATCTCTAAACGCTGATAATAGGGTCTTAGATCCACAGACCCTTTCTCTTTCAATTTCACCAAAGCAGTGATCTCTTTTAAGCCTTTATAGCTGCTGATCTCCTGCACCCTGAAATCATACTTCTTCCCCTCTTCCAGATCATTCACCGTACCATAGAGAAAGATCCCCCTGCCCCGGGGTTTCTGTTTGATGACCGCATATTTACCCCGTTTCAAAACCACCACGGCATCTTTTAGCACAACTGCTGCATCCAGACGTTCAACGCCATAGAGATCATCGATCGTTTTTGTGATGACGGCTTTTTTCTTCACACTGTTTTTGGAAGTTGCAAAAGGTTTCAGGTCAACATAGGCATACACAGGCAGATGGTCGGAATAGCCTTTCCCCGTATGCCTGCTGCCTTTGATCTGCCAGCTGTTCACGTAGCCTTTTTTACCCAAAAGGGTTGTTGACTTAAAGACGGAAAAGGAGTGGTTCACATAGTCAATGTTCCTGCCGTCAAAGAGTGAAGGTGGCAATAAAATGTGGTCAAGCGTACTTTTATTGCCGTAAAACTTGTGACTCCAGCGTTCCCTGTACGGGAGTTCCTGCCAGAGGTTGAAGTGTTCTCCTTTTTTCCCCTTGACGATCTCTGCTTTGTCAATCAGCCTGTTTGACCTGACCGTTTTCAATATATGGTTAAGTCCTGTGACCCCGTTCGTATCATTCAGGCGTTTTTTCAAAGTCAAATGGGCATTATAATTGGTATTGAGATCACCTAGAATGATGTACTCTTTATTCGCAGGCAGAGAGCCAATACGCTTCTCAAGTGCTTTGGCATAGGCAAGACGTTTACTCTCATAACCCCTGCGCCCCTTGGACTTCCAATGGTTCACAAAGAGTGTGAGTGCTTTTCCTTTTATGTCGACTTCTGCTTCCAAAATATTACGCACCCTTGGTGCATAACTTACTTGAATATCTTTACTGTGAGTAATAGGAAAGCGTGACAACAAAGCTACTTGAATAGAAGAGCCTTTTTTATGACTGATGGCCGAATACCCATACGCACACCCCACCCGTTTCAAACGTTTTATCAGCAAGTCGAAAACATAGGCATTCTCAACTTCCTGCAAGCCGACAATGTCCGCATTGAGTTCGCACAGCACTTCTGCCGTATGATCTATTTTTATCTGCATCATCCGCGTGGACCAGTTATGTTTCCCCGGCACATACTCATCATACTCCGTACCCTGTACCTTGTCATCAAAAAGGTTTTGCACATTGTAGGAAGCCACTTTAACTGGCTGAGCCCACAGTAAAAAAGGAATGAGTAAGATCAATAGTATTTGCATGAAGAAAGTGTAGCACAAAAAAGTGCCAATAGCATAAATGAGAGGGTGTTATAGAAGAGAAGAAGTGTTCAATATTCTTGATTGAACACTTTAGCTGTGTTTAGCGGAACATTTTACTGAGCATTTCCATGGCATTTCCGCCGCCACCGACCATTTGGTCTACGATGTTATGTTCGTCTGATGTGGCTTTGTCAACGACTTGTGGCAAGGCATCGGCTAAAGCACTTTTGGCACTCTCTCTGTCCAGGCCCAACTCTTCTGCGAAAGCATCTATCTTTACATCACCCAGAAGGACATTCACATCTTCAGGGGAAATGGCTTTATTTTCTCCCATACCAAGCCAGGAACCGACAACTTCACCTAAACCGTTTTTAGAAAGATTACCCACGATCGTTGCCAGATCAAGAGAACCGTCACTATTGGCGATCAAACCCTTCAAGGCATTCGTTATTTTTCCAATATCCAAACCTGTGGTCGCATCATCGTTATTACCTTCAATAAGCTCTGCACCTATTTTCAATATATCCATTAGTTCCATTGTATTCTCCTAGAGTAATTTGATAGCACTGTCAAGCAGTTCTATTTTTTTAGATTCAATAAGCATCGTGAGCGTACGTTTATAATTTTTCTTACTCATACCAAAGACTTTTTTGATCTCTTCAGCATCACTTTTATAGGTATAAGGCATTTCACCGCCTGCCTCTTTTAAAGCTTCAAGAATGACCCCTTCGGCTTCACCGATCTTCGCCTCTTTCCCGATAGGCTGCAAAGAGAGGTCAAGTTTAAAGTCTTTACGGACAGCTTTAATGTAGACTTTTTTACGGTCACCTACTTTAATGTTTTCAAAAATTTCGTTAGTGAAAAGCATACCTTCATACTGATTGTCTGCAATGACTTTAAAGCCAAGCGGTGTTTTTGCAAGGACGATGCCATCTAAGACTTTGTTCTGGTGCAAGCCTTTCATTTCACGATTGAAGTACTTACCAATTTTTTGCGTACCGTAGAGTCTTCCCGTCTGTTCATCGAGGCAAACTCTCAGCATATACTTTTTACCGATAGTGAAATACTCTTTCTGTTGAGAAAGCGGGACAAAAAGGTCTTTAGGCAAACCCCAGTTCACAAAGGCACCGTAAGACTTATAATCCACGACGGTAAAGTAACCGTACTCTCCGAGTTTTGCATAAGGCATTTTTGTGGTAGCAACAGGTCTGTCTTCTGAGTCCGTATAGACAAAGACATCCAAAAGTGACCCCATAGGCATCTCATCTTCCATGATATAGACATTGGGAAGCAGTACTTCATTGTAGTCTTCTGCAGTTAAGTAGTAACCAAAGTCCGTATCACGTTCTATTTTAAGGGTATTAATTTCACCGATATTGATCTGTTTATTTCTGATTTTTTTTTCTGTAGGGGTTGTAGTGTCTGTGTTTTCGATATTTTTTGTATTTTCTGTTGTCATCTGTTGTTCCGTTTGTTTAAATTTTGTGGTACTCCCACAATTCTTTTAGTATTATAGCTGAATTTAAATACAGCGTTTGTAGGTACTTATGTTGACACTTCTAATAGTGCCATTACATTAAGTATTTCGGAGCAGTGACTTCAGTCACTGAAATGCGACTGAAGTCGCATCCCCTGTGCTATATTATTGTCTCAACTTCATTCTACAATAAAGTGTTTACTTCAACACATCTTTCAAATGCTTGGCAAAATCTTCCGGGCCTACGAATCCTGTTAAAGATTTTTCAGGCAGGTATTTATTGTCTTTGTCAAAGAAGATGATATTTGGCGTACCAAAGAGTTCAAACTTCTTCAGTAATGCTTTGTCATCATCCGTATTGTCCGTAAGGTCTACCTTGATAAAGGTAAAGTTTTTCAACTGCTCCTGTACTTTAGGGTCAGGGAAAGTAAGGTGTTCCAACTCTGCACAGGCAGTACAGGAGTCTTTTCCAAAGTCTACGACAACAGGTTTGTCTGATGCTTCCACTTCTTTCATAAGACGTTCCACAGAGTAACCCCTGTGTGAAGTCTCATCTGAAGCATGACTCATGAGCATGGCGTTGGTGTTGCTTCCACTCAATTCTGTAAAGCGTTCAAACGGTTTTAAGATGGAACTTGAACCACTCAAAGCTCCTATAAAAAGAGACGAACCGTACAGAAGAAGGACTATGGCAAAGAGCTGGAAAAGCTTTTTTGCACCCTGGGTAGCAGAACGTGGTTCAAAGACACCGATGTAGAGTGCCGACCCCATAAAGAGGAGAGACCAGAGGATCATCGTGACTATGTCCGGTAAAATACGGCCAAGCATGAAGATGGCAAGACCAAGCATCATGACACCGAAGACTTGTGACACGACTGTCATCCAACCACCAGGCTTAGGCATGAATTTACCCGCACCGATACCGACAAGCAATAGCGGTACACCCATACCCATACTCATGACAAAGAGTGCAATACCCCCTAGAAGAGCATCACCCGTATGAGAGATGAAAAGTACTGCTCCACCCAATGGAGGAGCAACACAGGGACCGACGATCAGTGCAGAGAGCAGACCCATAATGGCTGTTCCTAAAATACCACCCTTTTGGCCTGCTTCATCAGAAGCTTTAGAGAGTTTTGACTGCCAGGATGCAGGAAGCCCGATCTCGTAGTAACCAAAGAGTGAATAGGCAAGTGCCACGAACATAGCGGCAAAGACAGTTAAGACCCAGGGGTTTTGCATGGCTGCCTGTATATCTGCACCCAGGAGTCCTGCCACCACACCCACAACCGTGTAGGTCAATGCCATGGAAACCACATAAACCAAAGAGGTGAAAAAGGCTTTGGCAACACTTGGTTTTCCTTCACCTGACTGCGAAACAATAATAGAAGACAAGATCGGGATCATAGGGAAGACACAGGGAGTCAAGGCTAAGAGCAATCCGAAAATAAAGAAAAGCAAAATGATGAAAAATGAACTCTCAGAAGAGAGCACATCTGCGATCTTGGCTGTATTCCCTTCTTTTGTCAGAGAAGAGATCTTGTCAAAAACACCCGCTTCTGCACCCTTGAAATGAAAAGATTTTACAAAAGGCTGATAGCAGATACCTCTCTCATTACATCCCAGGACTTCTATTTCCAGGGTATAATCACCTTTTACCTTGGATTCAATCTCTTTGACAGGAACATCAATACGGATCTCTTTTTCAAATACTTTGTCTCCATCCAGTTCATGGGAAGCAGGTCTTTTAACATCCAGCTCCACTTTAGAGGGAGAGGTGATCCTGTAGTGAAATGTGTCATCATCATAGACATGGATCTTATCGGCCAATGTGACCTTCGTCTCAATCACATCGCCTTTTTGAACAGCCGTAATTTGAAAAGCCTCTTCAGGGGTCAAAAACTTCTGTTTCTTTAAAGCACTCTGAAAACCGCCGAATCCAAATGTACTGAGGAGTAAACTCAAAATTAGTAACTTTTTGATTAAATTTCCCATATTCTCTCTTTTTAGCTAAACTTTTATAACATTCTATAGTAAGATATGTGTATAAGCTGTGTAATATTACCAAAAATGTATTAATCATTCACAAACCCAGGACAGTAATCAATGGCAAATCATCTTAAAAACGAAAATTCTCCTTATCTTCAGCAACATGCAGACAATCCTGTAGACTGGTACCCATGGGGCGAAAAAGCCTTTGAAAAGGCCAGAAAAGAGAATAAAGCAATTTTTCTCTCCATCGGCTACAGCTCCTGCCACTGGTGTCATGTGATGGAACATGAATCTTTTGAAGATGAGAAGAGCGCCAAGATCCTCAACAAACATTTTGTCGCCATTAAAGTCGACAGGGAAGAGCGCCCCGACATTGACAAACATTTTCAGGATGTCTATCAGCTCATGAACGGCCGTCCGGGCGGCTGGCCGACCTCCATCTTTCTGACCGATGACCTCAAACCTTTCTACTCTGCCACCTACATTCCCGATGAACCCAAATACGGTTTGATGAGCTTTACCTCACTGCTGGAAGTCATTGCGGACAAATACAAAAATGAAAAAAATGTTTTAGTCGATGAAGCGGATAAAATTTTGGGACACCTCAACCCCAAAGAGGACAAGATACAGGCAACACGACTCGATGAGAGCATTATAGAACGTGTGATAGATCAGTCAAAACAGCTCTTTGACAACCAGAACGGCGGGTTCAACAAGGCACCTAAATTCCCGCAGGCTTCTACGCTCTCCCTTCTCATAGACCTTTACCAACTCACAGACAACAAAGAGACACTGGACATGGCATTGCTCTCACTCTCTTCTATGGCAAAAGGGGGACTACGTGACTTGGTCGATGGCGGTTTCTGCCGCTATTCAACAGACAATGAGTGGCTGGTACCGCACTTTGAGAAGATGACCTATGACAATGCCCTGCTCTCTTGTGTCTACCTCAAGGCTTACCATGCTTCACACAATGACTTCTACAAAGAAGTCGCCTTTGAAACCCTGGATTTCATGCTTGAGAAGATGTCTGAAGATAAACTCTTCTACTCCGCTTCCGATGCCGATACAGAGGGTGAAGAGGGAAAATACTTCGTTTACACTTATGAAAAAGCACTCAAATCTTTCAGCAAGGCAGGCATTCCGGAAGAAGCACATAAAAAACTGGCAAAAGCCCTGCACATTACAAAGGAAGGGAATTTTGAAGGCAAGAACATTGTCCGTGTTGATGACCCGAAATCAATTGACATTCCCTACTATAACGAGGCCATAGCCGCTTTACAAAAAAGAAGAGAAGAGAAACGCGTTTACCCTTTCATTGACAAAAAAGTCATTGTCTCCTGGAATGCCATGATGGTCACAGCACTCTTCAAAGCCGCACGTGTCGACAGCCGCTACCTCAAACCGGCCATGAAAGCCTTAGATAAACTGCTTGAGACCATGTACATACACTCCCAACTCTTCCACTCAACACTTATAGGAAAAGAGCCGAAGATACAAGCCTTTTTAGAAGACTATGCCTACTTGAGCGAGGCACTCATTGAAGCGTATGAGAGTACTTTGGATGAAGTCTATCTCATTACTGCGACCAAACTGGTCAATGCAGCCATTGAGAAGTATTATGAAAACGGGCGTTGGAAATTCTCACGGGGAGAGTTTGAAACCAATGCAGACATTTACGATACTTCCTACCCTTCTTCTGTCGCGACCATGCTCAATGTGCTCTATTCTATCTCTTCTCTGGTCGATGTGGTCTACAAGAAGTTTGTCTTCAAAACCCTGGAAATTTACTCTTACGATGTCATGCGTCAGCCTATCTCTACCCCTAAAATGTCCCGTATGGTCATCCGTTACCTCAAAGATGACATCATCATCAAAGCCAAAGAGAAGAAGCTCAAAGAGCACATTACTGATGTCGATGCACTTCCCTACCCCTTCACCTTCATCAAAGGTGATACCAATGACGGTTATATGATCTGTAATTCAAACGCCTGTTTTGGACATGAGAAAGATTTTGAGGGTGTCAAAGAAGTGTTAGAGAGAAGAAGATCCTGATCAATACTGCAACCATGAAAGGCCTTCTGTTTTTTCTGCTTATCTCCTCACTCTTTGCCCAGGAGAGTGCAAAAGAGGAGACACTTTTAAAACGAACCAGAGCCCTTATGGGAACCTATGTCAGTATCAGCCTGCCGGAAACAGAAAACGCTGCCATCTCTGCCTCTTTTGACCTCATACAAGACATAGAAGACTCCCTCTCCACCTATGACCCAACTGCCACTTTGTCAAAACTCAACAAAACACATACCATCCCCTATGATAACTATCTGGCTGAAGCGATCAGACTCTCCAAAACTTATTACAAAGAGACCAATGGCTACTTTGACATCACCATCGGTTCTATCTCTAAAGAGCTTTACCATTTTGGAGAAGAGAAGACCTATTCTCCTTCGAAAGAAGCTTTGCAGAAAGCCGTACTCAATATTGACGGTATTCACCTCAATGAACACACTATTACGACAGAGACACATATTGTGGTCGATCTCGGAGGCATGGGGAAAGGCTATGCCGTAGACAAAGTGGCGAAGTATTTGACAGAGCAAAACATTAGTAAAGGGGTCATTGCCCTCAGCGGGGACATACAATGTCTCAACAGCTGTAAACTCTACCTGCAGTCGCCATTTTCTGAAGCCACCTTTGCCAAAGTGACTACCCTCCATCCACATACCTCCATCTCGACTTCCGGTACTTATCGGCGTTACGCCACAAAAAAGTCCGAACACCATCTCATAAACCCAAAAACGGCTTCGCAGGGGAGAGCTTTTGTTTCTGTTTCGCTTTTTACCTTGGGAGATAATAGTAAAATTGATGCCTATGCTACGGCTGTTTCGGTGATGCCGAAGGAGAAGGCATTGATGTTTTTAAAAGAGCATAAGGAGATCGGGTATGTGTTGGTTGAGCCTGAGGGGAATATATTATCGGGGAATTTGAAAAGGTTGATAAACATTAAATGGGATTTCAAAAACCTCATGCATCTGTAGGGTGTTGTCCCCCGACAACACCAACAACACCAACAATACAATCAGCAAAATCATTTTGGCATAATGCGAATATTCGGTGTTGTGAGGGCACAACACCCTACAATTTCAATTTCAAAATAATGTTATACATCGCATAGGGTGGATTTATCCACCGTCAAATTAAAATAGGCATGTAAGACAATGGTGGGAAATCCCACCCTACGCGAAAAAATATGCGTACATATATACCGGTTAAAGCACCAACATCGCTTTAATCCCCTCTTCTATCTGAGCCATCTCTTCTTTGCTGGCCCTTGCAATGATCTTTGTAATACGCTCCTTTGAAACAGAACGCAATTGCTCAACCATGGCATCACTCTCCTGCTCAAGATTTTCTTTTTTTAATATGCGTACACGTAAAATACCCGCATCTTCAATGAGGTTGGTAGTCAGTGCCACAACCGCTACCAGATCAAGTATTTCATTCAGTGAAGTATCTGACACAATTACTGCAGGACGTACTTTTGATATCTCTTCTTTACGCTTTTGTGGATTGAAATTCACAAGGACAATGTCACCTCTACGATAATCCGTCACTGACCGTACCTTCCAAATCATTCATTTCTTTACCGGCACTCTCTTTGATCTTTCTCGCAGAGTTTAAAAGTGCCTCTTTTTTTCTATACTCAAAAAATGATTCGGCAAGCGCCACACCAAGATAAATACCCAATCTCTTATGGGCTTTTTTGTCTTCTACAATAAAACTTTCGAGGGGATCAATACGCAGTAAAGAAGGATTACGTACAATATCTCTTGCACCATAAATGTCAGTCATTGTCACTCCTTTGTCAAACTTATGTCAAATATTATAGCATATTTACAAAGAAAAACCTACCATCAATAATAAAATCAAAAACAGAGCAACAAACAAAAACAGAGAGATCAATTTAACCCACCCGGTCATCAGCAAACCAAACGAAATGGCTCCGTAAGAGACAATGTTAAACAGTGCCAAAGCAAATAAGATCAAAGCCACAATGAGCGACGTTCTCTGAGATATCTTCGTAGAGAAAAGCATAAAGTGTGCCACCACAAAGATCATCATGCCCATCGCAAACATATGAGGCGTGGCAACTTCAACGAGGTTATGCAGACTCTTGGCTTCAGGCGAGTGTACAATGTGTTGAACGGTTGCGCTGATACTGCCGAGATCATTTAACCCTTGAGAGAGAAGAAAGAGCCAGATACCCGTTGCAAGTATGACTACCGTATAGAGTAGCAGATAAGCAATGGGGATGTTGAAAAATGAAAGCTTTTTCATCGGAAGTTGAGACGGGGGAAGATACTGAGAGCGACAACAAAAGCCAAGAGGTGCCAGAGTAAAAAGGTGACGACCCAGACCATGACAAAAGTTTCAGACAAGAAATAGGCGAACAGTAATGAAAGAGGTGCAAGCAGGCCTGTTATAAAGAGTGCATGCAGCACCCATTTCATTCTTGTTGTTTTATCGTGCAGGCGTATATAGATGGAAGAGAGTATCAGCAGTACAAAGATGGTCATAAAAAGGTCAATGTGTACCTGGAGCAGCAGCGAGTCTATGAGAATAGGCTCTTCAAAAGTTTCCATGTTTCCAAAAAGTGTAGTCTGTATGGCAGTCAGGTCAGAACCGATGACGTAGCCATGCAGAACCACGTCAAGCCCCAGATACAGAAGAATGGCAACAAGCACAGCAGCCATCAAGTAGGCTAACAGTTGTGAATGTGCGAGGTCTTTTGTAACGAGGAATTTCATAGTTTACTTTTTTAAGACAATTTCATAAATGGCTCTGGCAATACGCGCAGAGTCTGAGACACAACGTGCGGAAAGGGTTGAACCCGAAATCGTCGGGATGTCTTTTCCCATGGTCAATGCTGCTGAACGCGGCTTCTCTTTGAACTGTGCCATCCATTGTTTGTTAGGGATGAACTCCGGTGGTTCGCCAAAACCCATGATCTCTGAAAATTTCAGTTTTCCGGACATGTCGAATGCGTAGAGGATATTGGCATTTTTGGTACGGACTTTACGCGAGATCAATACACCATATCCTACAGGTTTACTACCGCTCTTAAATGCATAATAACGGTAAATTTTCGTACGCACTGCCGTTTTGGCACGCTTTTGAATGGCACTGTGTTGTGCTTTACTGAGGATGAGTTGTTTGGGCTTTACAGCTGTTACCCCCGAAAAAGAAGACTTGACCACTTTTTCGATGGAAACAGTATTTTTAGCTGCAAGCCCCTGGGAAAAGAGTATTCCAAGGAGTAGTGTCACGATAATTTTATGCATTGATTTTCCTCACTTAAAAGATGAAACCCAATCCCATAGAGAAGATATTTTCATCTATATTATTAACCTCTTTGAATGCATAATCAACTTTGAGTACAGCCTGATCTGCAGGGAAGAAGTTCAAACCGATTGTAGTCTTTTCTGTCTTATAGATATCTTCATTCAGTCCATTGACAGTGGATTGTACCGGGTTGTAATTTTCATACTGTGCAAATACCGGCAATTTGTAATCGATCCCTACAACGCCACCGAGATCATAGGCGGCATTCACATAGAATCCGCTTGCTTTTTCAACCGCTTCAGGAGAAAACTTTTCTGCACCGTCAAGATTTGTCTGTGTATAAAGCCCTGAAGCTTTGAACGGTCCGTTTTCATACGATGCATGAATATCAAAAATCGTTACATTGGTACCGGAAATATCGTCTGCAAGTTCGCCATGGTTGTTCTGTCCGTCTTTGATATTGGAACCTGTACCATAATAAAGTGAAGCACCGGCAACCAGTCCGTTAATCCCTTTATAATCCAAACGTCCCACAAATGCCGGTGCAAAAGCAGCTTTGGCATAGGCTTGCTGACGGGCTTCCCTTATCCAGCCTTTTTGTGCTGTTTTTGCATCTCCTGTATTCATATTGAGTGCATTGATCACACCTGCGGTATATTCAAGTCCGATATCTCCAAAACGACCATAAAGCAAAGCACCATTCTCATGCCAGGTACTTGGAATAAGATACGTTTCTACTTCAGGTCTTTGTACTGCGTTAAAAAGTGTTGGTTCGTGTCTGAGGCTGACAAGTCCCATAGGTACCAGCACGTGTCCCACTCTTCCGTTGAACTCTTCTGTTCCCAAAAAGTCAAGGTACATAAATTCAATAACCACTTCACCACCGTCTTCCGCATTGGCACCGTGCTCATACTCTATTTCGGCATTCAAGATCACATTGTCCGAGAATTTGTAACCGAAGTAGGTAATAAATCTGTAAACATCTGCATAGTCATCGCTGTTTTCAGGTTTTGCATAATACATTTCACCATAACCACCGATTGAAAGCGGGTTTTTGGAGTAATAGACTTTTGAAGCTGCCGGCCCCATACCATTGTGTGTCTTTTCCGTATCGACCAGCGTAAACCCGCCTGTCTGCGATGCCAATACCTCTTCTGTCAATGTCTCGTTCTGAGACTCCAGTGCTGCTACTCTCTCTTCTAAAGAGGAAGCCATGGCTCCTGTTGCCAGTATGGCTGCTAAACTCAATGTTGTGAATGTCTTTGTCATTTTCTTGTCCTTGTTTTTCTTGTTTTAAATTGATAATTAATATCTAAATCGTAATTTATCGGAAGTTGTCTTAAGGAAAGTTAAAAATGATAATAATTATTGAAATATAATAATGACTAATGACAGGGTATAAATTTTGTATGCAGAAAGTATATGTATTTAGTCGTCAGACAGAGAAGCGCTTACGCTCTCTATCCGGGAATACCATCAACTCTGGGTGTTAACAACCATTTGAAGTAGATTTTGATATAGATAATAAACGGTAGTGACCAGACTAACGCGGAGCCCATGTAAAGTTGTGAGCTGTACTCCGGGTAAAATGCAACAGCTGTTCTCATGGCTGTAGCAAGCAGAATGAGAAAGATACTGAAACAGACCCAGTTGTTACGCTCTTTAGAGATGTCTCGTCCGGTGTGTACAGTGGTGACGACGATCATCACAAGGTAAAAACTCAGGGTCCAGGCACCTGATGTCAGTACATGGATGAAGTCACCGTTGTTGTAGTGCATGCCGCTCAGGTAGTTGTAGCCTATCAGCCCATAGCCTATGGAGATGAGCACAGGAACAGTGATGAGTGCGCGTATGAGACGTTTGCCCAAAATATTCTCTTCACCATAAGCGATGAAGTCATTCAAGATCGCCAAAGAGGCAGATGCCGTACCCAAAGCGATCCAGCCTAAGACTCTGTTACTGGGGAAAAAGAATTCTACCGTGGCAAAGAGGAGTATCATGAACATGGTCAGGTTATAGGCAGGCGGGCGGGCCACAAAAACCTCTTCATTCTTCTCTTCAAGCTCGATGATTTCATTGACCGCTTCCATATTGACACGTCTGATGGCAAGCAGAATGAGCACCATAAAGAGAGCTAACGATACTTTTAAAACTGCCAAAGGTGCTGTCGAAACCCAGCCTGTCACAGAGAGGTAGAACCAGACCTGTGCCACCTGAACGGCCACAAAACCGTAAGCCACGGAACGGTGCCTTTTTGCCGGGTCTTTGAAAATGGGTTTGGCGACCAGGGCAGTCAGCCAGGCATACATGGCAATGTTAAGTATGGCCGCAGGGTATGGGGTGAGTATATCCATAAACCAGAAGGCAATACGTGCAACTATCCATAAGAGCATAAGGTTTCGCAGGGTCTTTCCTACTATAGGCACGGTTCCGGGGAAAAGTTCAGGTGCTCCGGTAAAGATGAAAGCGGCCATTCCCAGGAAGCCCACGCCAAAGAGCATTTCATAAATATGCCAGCTCAGAGTGTCTCCGATGAACGGCAGAGTAATATACCCGGAATAGAAGAGTCCCCATAAAATGATGGAGAGCACCATGTAGGGTGCCATCAGCAGAAATGCCGGTCTGAAACCGTAAGCGAGGTAGACAGGAATGTCACCTTCAGGGTAGGACTCATAATGTTTCGTTGCTGCCATTACTTCAACTCCAGTTCAAATGTTTCTATGATCTCTCTGTCGGAGAGGATTTTTGCCGTTTCTGCGTAGACGTACTCATCATTACGCTCTGCCTGTGGTTTGTCAAATTCAAAGATCTTGACAATATGCCCCGGGTCGGGTGCAAGCAGCAGTATTTTATCACTAAGCCTGATGGCTTCCATAATGTCATGGGTGATAAAAAAGATGGTGATCTCTTTTTTGTCTATGAGTCTCATGACATGGTCCTGCAACTCTCTTTTGAGCCCGATGTCCAGTGCGGAAAAAGGTTCATCTAAAAAAAGCAGTTTTGGCTTGGTCACCAGGGCTCTGGCAAAAGAGACCCGCTGACTCATACCCCCGCTTAACTCTTTGGGGAATTTCGTCAGGTCACTCTCTTCAAGGTCGAATTGCAAAGCGATCTCTCGGGCTCTGGCATCACGCTCTTTTGTGGGAACGCCTAATGCCTTGAGTCCAAACGAGATATTGTCAAGCGTATTTTTCCAGGGAAGCAGTCTCGGGTCTTGAAAGGCAATGGACTGGGTCTCAAAACTGTTCTCTATCTTCCCCTCCTGTCTGTCAAGCAGACCGGCACAAAGTCTTAGTAGTGTTGTTTTTCCACCTCCACTTGGCCCGACAATGGAGACGACCTCCCCTTCATTCACTTCAAAGGAGATATCATCCAGAATGGTTTCATAGCCAAATGAGAAGCTAAGGTTCTCTACTTTTAATCTCGCCATTTTTCCACCTCCCTTTTGATAGGTTCAAGGAAAATGTACTCTGCTACCATCAGCAGACCGACCATCGCTACGACGATTGCCAATGCTGTGGCCGTATCGAGCTGAGACCTGGCCATGGCAAGTGCCGCACCCAAACCATCACTTGTGGCTAAGAGTTCTGCCATAACGACGATCTTCCAGGCCATACCAAGCGCAGCAACCCAGGCAGGAAACACATAAGAGAAAATATGTGGAAGGTAGATGTCGAAGAACTTCATCATCTTTGGTACTTTGAAAATGTCTGCCATCTCTTCAAACTTGTCTTCAAGGGTACGTGTTCCCTGAAGTGCGCCCACAAAGACAATGGGCAGAGAAGCCACAATAACCGTAAACTCTACCGTGGCATCCCCCATACCGAACCAGATCATCGCCAAAACGATCCAGGCGATGGGAGGCATACCCATTAAGATGGTCACGATAGGTCGGGAAACAATGGAAGCCGTCACAAAAAACCCTGCCAAAAGACCCAATGCCGTTCCCAACACAAGAGAAACACCAAAACCGACCATAGCACGCTTGAGGGTGATCATCAGGTTTTCTATGAATTCAGAGTCGCCAAACAAGGCACCCAGCGTTTGAAATGTTTCCAAAGGAGAGGGTAAAATAAGATCACCATAGACTTGATTGCCTATCTCCCAGGCTGCGATAAAGAGGAAGATGGAAGCAAGCGCACCCCAGCCACTCCAAAGGTAAGCGGGGAAATCTCTCAGTATTTTAAGTAAGGATTTCACTTCTGGGCATCCTGAATGTAAAAGTTCTCATCGGGTAAAGCACCACCGATGATCTTGGGATTCTCTTCTTTAAGGACGTTAAAGAAAAAGTCCAACTCCTCTTTGGAATCTATGGCTTTTTTCACATCAAGCTGCACAAAACCAATAGAGTCTGTAATGGCTGCAGGGTCAAACATATCAATGTTTTTGGCTACTAACTCCCCTGCCTCTTTTTTATGTGTTTTGTACCACGCCATTGCTTTAACATACGCTTCTTCAAAGGCTTTGACGATCTCTTTTTTCTCCAGCATATCACCGACTACAGCCATACCTGCCTGAGGGATCTTTCCTTCTCTCTCATAGACATCTCCCCAGTCAGACTGAAGATCGACCGATCGGAAAACAGTCGGAGCAATGATGCTCACAGGAAAAGACTTTGTCTTTCGCATGACCATGGAAGTTGCAGGTTCAGGAAGTAAAATGTTATCGGCACGACGCAAGATGAGCTGTTGTGCCGCATCCATCGGGTTGGAGACGTAGATGAGTTTTATATCTTTTTTACCCAAGCCCTTCTTTTTCATAATACTTCTCAGAACAATGTCCGGCATATCACCACGCCAGGGGACGACCAGTTCAGCACCTTTGAGGTCTTCGATGTGTTTAATGTTTTCATCTCTTGAGATTATCTTCAAAATACCCCAGACAGAAACATTAAGGAGTTTAATGGGCTGTTTTTTGTTGTAGAGTATGGAAGCGACATTGCTAGGAATGGCGACAAAGTCCACTTCTTTGTTAATGATCATCGCACGCAGCTGATCAGGGTTTTTCCACATGACAAATTCTACCTTGTCAGCATACTCTTTGAGTGCTCCCTCTTCTATCATTTTAAAGATGGGGTGGGAAACATTGGCAGGCGGTCCTGCAATAATGATCTTGTCAAGTTTTTCTGTTGCTACTGCCTGTAAAAGCAGTACAGAAAGTAAAAGTATGATTTTTTTCATAGAAAATCCTTATAAATTTTTCGGATTATACGATTTTGATATTAATTATCGCTTGATCTAAGTCAAGGAAGTATATCACTCCTCAATAACTCCTTGCAGTACCCTTTTTGCCTGAGCAATATTAAGGTCTGTGTGACGCATTTTCAGCACACGCATCACAGAACAAAAAAGCCCTGTTCTATTTTCTGTGAGATTCATCTCTCTCATAATCGCTCTTGATTCTTTTAGTAATAATAGATCTGCCATGGTTTATCCTTATGTTAATTCGAGTAAAGACTCAAATGAGGGAGGGTAAAGGGGAGTAAATACAAAACGTAATGAAAATCGCACAAAACATTACAAATACCCCTCCCTCGTTTCAATCTTTAAAATTTTAGAAAATGACTTTCGCTGACGGCAGTATGACAGAGTAAAACTTAAGAGCAAATAAAAATGATAATTGTTTTCAATTTAACTATACTTAAAGGAAACTCCTCTTATAATTTTGAAATCAATTATCAACAAAGGATATAAACGATGGAAGATTATTTTGTCATTCCCAATCACAAGATCGAAAATGCATGGAACCCGCCGGACAGGTCTCTAGAACTTTTTGTTCTTGAATACTGTGAAGAGGTACTGGATCTGCCTCTTTTTCTTGTGGCAGAGGCACAGTTTAACAATGAAGGTTTGGAGATAGAACTCCAAAATCTGGAAGACTGGATGATAGGAGAAGATTGGTATATCAATCTTTTTAGAGTAGCTGTATTTGCCCAAGCTTCTTAAAACAGTAGACTGTTAAAGTCTGTTCTACTACCTTGTGTAACTCATGTTACACAAGGTCTCCCTTTTTTTATCTACAATCACTATAATACAAAAGTATCTAAAACATAGGAATAACTAATGAAAAAAGTACTTCTTTTTCTCCTCACCTTCACTCTCTCTCTTTTTGCGATCTCCAACGAGAGCAAGATCTGTCAAAAATGCCACCCGACCATTTACAATGAGTATTATCAGTCTTCACACAGAAAAGCGTCGGTGATAAACAATCCCATCCACAAAGCCTACTGGGAGAAACACCCCAAAGATGAAAATGGTTACACCTGTGCCAAGTGTCACTCCCCTTCTGACAAGGAAGTCATGAAAACGGGTGTTCTGACAGACAATGACATACAGAAGCACGAACCGATCTCCTGTGTCTTCTGCCATACCATCAAAAATGTAGATGAAGGTTCACTCTCCAATACCAACATCAGTACTGGCAAACATAAAGAGTTCTTCTCTGCCGACAAAACCAAAAAAGGAACAAAGGTTGCCAAGTTCGAAACGGAATCTTCCTGGTTCGGTCTGGTCAAAACGTCCAAAAATTCACCTTACCATAAAATCGACTACAACAATGAAAACTACTACAACGGAAACGTCTGTATGGGCTGCCACTCCCACACCAACAATGAACACGGTTTTGACATTGTCATGCTCGATGCACTCATTAAAAAGGATGACAAAAACACCTGTATCTCCTGCCATATGCCTCAGGTACCGGGGTCTAAAGTAACGCTCGCTGAGAGTAAAACCCATGCCTATCATGGTATTTCCGGTATTTTCCACCGCAACCAGGATATGGGACAGTATATTGACTTTAACGTCTCAAAAGAGGAAAAAGGGTTTACAGTAGATATACACAATCAGGCGAACCATGCACTCTTTGGACAGGCACTTAGACAAGGGGTTCTCAAAGCCAGCATTGAAAGAAACAGAAAAGAGATCGTACTTGAACCCTTTATCTTTACACGTATTTTGGCGAAAGACGGAAAAGAGGCTATGCCCTGGAATGCAACAGGTACACTTAAAGATACCCTGCTCTACGAAGAGAAAAAAATACACTTTAATGAGAGCCTGCAAAAAGGAGACACGCTCACCTTAACACTGGGCGTACAACTCCTTACAGAAAAAGGTGCCAAAGCACTCGGACTTGAAGACAATGAAGAGGTCAAAAAGTTCAGAATCATGAAAAGTGAAAAGATTAAATTTTAAAACATGATAATTAATATTAGTTTCTTGACGACAGACTACGTATTGCTCCTTTGTAATACAAACCGGGCCCCTGAAGTATATTCTGTGTCCAGTGCTAAGTCATACCCATTATTCTTAGCCAAATTCTTTGCAATAGACAAGCCCAGACCAAAACCACTTTTTTCTCTGTTTTTACTCTCATCAACACAGTAAAAAGGTTCAAAAATCATTGTACTGTCTTTACTATCTATTCCGTAACCCGTATCTTCTACGATGATACCTTCATTAAAAAACTTGACTGAGATACTGCCTTTTTCTGTATGTTTTGTAGCATTATGTATAAGATTAAGCAAAATACTTTTAAGTGCTATTCGGTCAAAGGTTATTTCAAATCCCTCTTTTACCTCACATTTTAGTGCAACTTCTTTTTTAGTATGTACTAAAGGACACACTTCTTCGTCTAAAAAATCTTTAAGCACTATAGATTCTTGTTCTGATCTGTTTTCAAGTGACTGCAAATAATGTATGACTTCGGAACTCAGTTCGTTGATATATGCTGTTTCTTTTTTGAGTGTGGCGATAACAGCTGGTTTTTGCTCTGCTGTGACGATATCATCTTCCAACTCCTCCAAGTACCCTTCTATGATGGTCAAAGGGGTCTTGATATCATGGGAAAGGGAGAGTATCATATTGTTCAGTTGGGCATTATTTTTTTTGAGTGTGGTGATAGAGTTTTCCAAACGGTGAGAAAGCTCATGGATCGACTCATGTATGGTATTAATATCGGTGATACTCTCGTCGTGTTTATCTGTTAAAAATTTATCTTCACTAATGTCATTAAGACAGTGGCTAATGGCTGCCAGTCGTTCAGATAGACATCGACCTATCAGATAACTCAACAGACCAATAATGGGTAGTGTTGCAAGAATGGTCAAGAATATCTTAAACATCATCTTCTGACCAATGGGTACATCAATAATCCAATAGGTCATCACCGCTGTAAACAAAGAGATAATCACCCCAGCGATGGAGTAATAGACTATCAGATACATCTTAGCGTTCATAGAGTGTGTACCCCATATTTCTTATGGTTTTAATAATATCATCCTTATTTAGTAGGGCTATTTTTTTACGAATTTGATAAATATGCGTGCCTATGCCCTCTTTGTCAATATTCCCAATGTCTTCATTATACAATATTTGTGACAACTCTTCTTTTGAAAATACTTTCTTGGGTGTTTCAAAGAGTATTTTAAAAATAGTATATTCACTGACGGTTAACATAAGAGGATGGGTATGGATATAAAACTGCTTTAAAGCACTCTCATGCTGTATCGTAGCATAACAAGGGAGCGGTGCCTGTAGTATTTCTATGCGTCTTTTAAGCAAAGACTCTATCTTGATGGCTACAAGTTTAGGTGAAAAAGGTTTCGGGATGTAATCATCTGCACCCAAAGTATAGGCTTTTTCTTTTTGTACTAGTGTATCAAGTGCAGAGATGATGAGTATCAGTGAATCTTTATGACGTTGACGTACATTTTCACACAAGGTCAGGCCATCTACATGAGGAAGCATGATGTCTAACGTCACCAGATCATAGTGATGTCGTTCTATAGTGGCCAATGCCTCTGCACCATCCAGTGCCACAGTGACATCAAATATCTCATTGTCTAATCTATTTTCTATGAGCCTCACGATGTCAGGCTCATCTTCGACAATGAGGATTTTATATTTCATTATTTAGTGTGTACTTTGTAGTTTGGTAAACAGATAGTCTGTCTCTTTAACAGCACTGTGACATGAGATACATCCTTTTGTACCTTTATCCCAAGCGGCATACTTGCCCTCTTTTTTAACAAAACGTGCATAGCCCCAGTGGTCACCGTTGGCATTGAACTTTTTAGAATCCTTTATCATATACTCTACCCTTTGTACTTCATCTGCTTCTAGGGCATTTGGAAAAGTAGGCATCTTTTTTATAGACCATCCTATCTTTACTATTTTAGACCCTTCAGGCATGACTTTAGCTTTTTCTTTTAAAGCATTATACCCAATAGGATTTGCCAGTATATAGCGTAACTCATTTTTATCGGTTCTATAATGTGTCGCAACTATCTTATAGTCCTGGTACCCTTCTATCATTTTAAATGTCAGGTTGCTATCTGGCATTTTCAGTTCTGCTGTACTGATGCTGTCTTTTGTTTTCATATTTTTGGACTGTGCAAAAAGAGCTGTGCAAAACACACTCCCTAACGCAAATATAATAAATATTTTTTTCATGTCATAGATCCTTCTATCTTAAAATTTTCGATTGATATTAAAACCAAAATGCAAATCTTCATTATTGGTTCCTAATGCCATAGTACGTGGATCCATATTGCTCGCATTTGTTAAAAGTATCTCAAAATGATGTTTAAATGTTTGAAACTTAATACCAAAAGCATAACTGTCATTCGCAGCACTAATTTCATCTACTTTATCTACCTGAGGATAATATTCTGCAAGCAATGAAAGGTTTTCTGTAAAGGTGAGCCATGAGATATTGTTTTTCATATTAATGTCAATCCCTATACCTAGTGTATTGTGTTCATAGTATGCATCATAACCGGCATTGGCAGTGAAGCGTACATGGTCTAAAAAATTGGGTGTCTGATACGTAGCATTGATAAAATAACTTTTTTGGCGATCCTCAAAATTAAAATCATCTATGCTAAAAGTATTGAGGCGAATGCCTGCACTACCATACTCTGTAAAATCTTTTGCATACTCTATACCAAGCCCATATCCACTCTGGTCTCGGGTATGGTCGACACCTATGACCAGGTTGTCTATCACCGCATATTTTAAGATAAAGTGCATATTTCCACCATCATCAGTACCTAAAAACTTTTCATAGTCATCTGCTTTACCATAAAAACGATGGCGTATTCCAAAAGAGCCCTCACTCTTTTTAAGTACATTTGGGGTATCTAAACTCAACTGTCCTGCTTCAAATGCCAAAGCTCCCTCAGAGAGAAGTAGCAAAGATAAAAGTAATACAATTTTTTGAATTTTTCTCATCATAGCCTACTTCTTAAGGGTTGCTATAAAAGCACTAAGATTGATAATAGCTTCATCAGAAAGCTTCTCTGCAACGCCTACCATAACATCACTACGTCCTTGTGGGTTGCCATTGTCTCTCATATCTTTTAGTTTTTGAGTGATCAGTGCAGCATCACCATATCTGGCAATCACATTATCTATACCCAGTGGTGGTGTCTGTCCATCTGCCCCATGACAAGAAGCACACTTAGCAGGGTCTGTAAAAATACTTTTACCTTTTGCTACTGCTTCAGCAGTATAAGGAGATGTTGGTTGACTTGGTGTTTTTTCAGAAGCAAGTTCAACTAAGTGCCATACACCTTTTACCCAGTCACCTTTGGTACTTAGTGCTTCTTTATTATCCGGGCTAAAGTAGTAAAGAGGTTTACCTTTATACGTCACCTGTTTTGTTGGTTCTCCTTCTTTAGCTCTTGTGCTATCTCTATCGATCACTCCAAAATCATCGGCATTCATGCCAGCGGGTAATGCTCCCAAGTCACTTACGTAAAATACAGGCCATATACTCTCACATCCCGTACCTGATGTCGGTGTCGTATCATAACAGTTACTCACATTTTGTGTGTCTTTATCAAAGACATAAAGGGCTCTTTGGTCTTTATCGGTTAGAAGTATTTGTTTTATCGTTGTTTCAGAAAGTGCAGTTTGACTATCTGTAGAGCCTATAGGAGCATGTACTAAATGCCATACTTCTTTGACATTATTCCCCAGAACATCACCGGGTGCCTTATCCTTTACAAAATAATACAATGGATGTTTTCTATACGCCAAATGGTCTGTACCTGGAAGGACTTTAATGTCTTCACTTCCTGTATCTGCACCCAAGAACAGAGGCCATATTTTTTGACACTCTGCATCACAATTGCTTGTGTTTAGCATGTCTTTATCAAAAGTATACAGGCTTATTGCATCTGTATCTACCAAAAATTTAGCATTTCTGTTGCTGGCTTTTAGTGCACCTGCTACTACAGGTGTATCTACTGTAGTTCCATATGCTGTATCTTTATCACTATAGCTATCGCTACATCCTATCAGTGCTAAGGCAGCTATGCTTGCCAGTGTGATTTGTGTTAATTTGTTCATTTTTTATTCCTTGGTTTTTAATTGACTCACGGAGTATAAAAAAGTTTTATCAAGATTGTATGAAGATGAAATAACAATCACGTTTTCTCATTTTTTCCTCATGTAATTTGCATTATGTAACAGAGGTTACACACAAATCGGAGATATTTTGTCATACTTCACTTGTAATTAAATTAAACACAAAGGATTTATCATGACATGTAATGTTGGAAAAATTGACAGAATTATCAGAGCGGTCGTAGGTGCAGGTGCTGTAGCCTATGGTGTAATGAACGGAAACATCATCGCTGATGTGGTTGGAGGCATACTTCTCTTCACAGCGATTATTGGATGGTGCCCACCTTATGCACTTTTGGGTATTAACTCAGGATGTAAAGTCAAAAAAGATTAAGCACATTTAAGTTTTTCCGTGTTAGAGTGTCTTTACATTCAGCACGGAGAGACACATGCAACTCAGCCTCTATCCTTTTATGGATACCCTCGAACCCGAAGCCCGGGAATTTCTCACACAACACTTAAAACCCATTAAAGTACCTGCTGGCAATCTTCTCTTTTATCAGGGTGACATTTGCGACAATATACTATTGTTAACCAAAGGGAAGGTTCGACTCTATACACAGGCGGACGGTATTGAAGAGATCACACTCTACACCCTGCAGCCGGGTGAACAGTGTATCGTCAACACCGCGTCTCTCATGTCACAGACCGATGCTGTGGCTTCTGCTGAAACGTTAACAGATATAGAAGGGTATCTTATCGATGCCAAAAGCATTAAAGCACTCTCTAAAATTTCCGATGTCTACCAGTCTTACCTCTTTTCGCTCTATCAACTGCGTTTTAATGCGTTGGCAGCACTCATCAATGACATCAAATTTAAACGTCTTGATGCACGTATTTTAGACTGGCTTGCAAAACAGCAGACAAATCCTGTGATCACAACCCATGAATTCATCGCTAATGAATTAGGCTCTTCACGGGTGGTTATCAGCAGAATATTAAAAGAGTTGGAACAAAAAGGAAAAGTTGCATTGCATCGGGGAAAGATCGAACTTTTAACGCAACAAACTGAAGTTGTATAAGCTATAATTCTTCTATGAAAGATAGCTTGAAGATATTTGCCGGGGATCTGAAAAATTCGTTTAAAGACCTCCTTCCCATCATCATTGTTGTGGCCTTTTTCCAGGCAGTGATCATTCGGGCTGTTCCGGAGAACCTGAGCTCCATTGTCATTGGTCTGACCATTGTGGCAGTAGGACTTGCACTCTTCATTCGTGGGCTTGAACTGGGTATTTTTCCCATTGGTGAAGGATTGGCTGTTGATTTTGCACGTAAAGGCTCCGTCTTCTGGCTGCTCACCTTTGCCTTTACCATCGGTTTCTCTACCACCGTTGCCGAACCCGCCCTCATTGCCATAGCAGCGAAAGCTGCAACCATTTCCCACGGACTCATCGATGCCTTCTGGCTGCGTATGACCGTGGCACTCTCTGTTGGTTTTGCCATTGCTTTGGGAACCCTGCGTATTCTCTTAGGACACCCCATAGCCTACTACATTATTTCCGGATATATTTTAGTGGTGATCATCACTTTTTTTGCTCCCGTTGAGATCATCGGTCTGGCCTATGACTCGGGTGGAGTGACCACCTCAACCGTCACTGTCCCGCTGGTCGCCGCACTGGGCATCGGGCTTGCTTCAAGCATCAAAGGGAGAAACCCTGCCATTGACGGCTTTGGGCTCATTGCTTTTGCCTCCCTGACACCCATGATCTTTGTACAGATCTACGGCATTATCGTCTACAGTATGGCTGGCGATTCCGCCCCTGTACTCAGTACAGAGATACCGGTACAAGAGACGCAAGCCGTAGTGCAGCACTACGCTTTTTCGGCCTGGGATGCCTTCATGGATCTGCTCGGGGTTGTAAAAGATGTAGCCCCAATACTGCTGGTGATCTTCTTCTTTCAGTATGCCATCATCAAAAAACCGGTGGCACACCTGCACAAGATCGTCATCGGTATCATCATGGTGATCTTTGGACTTTATGCCTTCATCGTCGGTCTTGAAATGGGACTCTTCCCCATCGGAGAGACCATCGCCTTTCAGCTGACCGACATGAAGAATAACCTGCTCATCTACCTCTTTGCTTTCCTCATCGGTTTTTCCACCACCATGGCTGAACCTGCCCTTCTGGCCATTGCCATTAAAGCTGAAGAGGTCAGTGAAGGGAACATTAAACAAAATATACTTAGAATGGTAGTCGCATTGGGTGTCGCTATCGGTATTGGGCTGGGTTCTTACCGCATTGTTGCGGGAGACCCTATTCATTACTATATTATTGCAGGCTATACCCTGGTGATCATTTTCACTTACTTTGCACCTAAATACATTGTGCCTATTGCCTATGACTCAGGCGGAGTAACTACCTCAACCGTGACCGTTCCGCTGGTGGCTGCACTTGGCCTGGGTCTCGCAGAGAACATTGAAGGAAGAAACCCCCTTATAGACGGGTTCGGGCTCATTGCTTTTGCCTCCCTCTTCCCCATGCTGACGGTCATGGGCTATGGTATACATGCTGAGTATTACAAAAATAAAAAGGAGAAAGAATGAAATTTACCGCACTGGTCGCTGTCATTCAGGATACGGATGAAGAAGAAGCCATCAAAGTCGCGAAAGAAGCAGGGGCAGGTTCTGTCACCATCCTGCACGGGAAAAACATCGGGCTCAAAGAGAAGAAGGTCTTTTTCGGCCTGACACTGGAAGAGAATGTCTCCGCACTCTTCTTCATACTGCCGAGAAAACTCTCCATGCAAGTGATGCGTGCCCTGAGAGAACGTTTTGACCTTGACAACCATGAAAACAGCGGCTATGCCTTTACCATTCCACTTTCCCATGTGGCAGGGTTGGACACAGAAGAGCTTCATACGTTTGAAGACAATATCAAAACCATGATTTAAAAGGAGATAAAATGTTAGTAAAAGAAGTGATGACCCCCAAAGAAAAATTGATCTCGGTTTCACCTATGGCCACTGTCAGAGAAGCACTGAAGCTAATGCGCACACACAAGGTACGCTCGGTCATTGTAGACAAAAATACCCCGGACGGTGCTTACGGACTGCTGACCTTCAAGAACATTCTGCAGAGTATCGTCTCGGAAGACGGTGACATCGATCTGCTCAATGTCTACGATATCGCCAATACCCCTGCCATTTCCGTCTCTTCGGAACTCAATGTCAAGTATGCAGCCAAGATGATGGTCACCAGCAGTATCAAACGTCTGCTGATCACAGATAACAACGAACTCCACGGTATTCTGACCATGTCGGACATTATCGGCATTCTGATGGACAGTGTCGAGTAGCCTACTTCTCTTTTTTACGCTTGGGGAAGGTGAGTCTGAACGTACTCCCCTCTCCCTTGACAGATTCCAGATCTATTTTGATCCTGTACTGTTTACAGATGGAAAGCACAATATTGAGCCCCAGGCCAAAGCCGCCGCGTTCCTCATTGGCACGGCTGTAACGCTTGAAAATATCTTCCTGTACCGCTTCGTCTATGCCTATGCCCGTATCCCGTACAGTCAACACATGCGCTTTGGTTGAAATGACGATACTGTCCCCCACATCGGAGTATTTAATGGCATTGGAGAGCAGGTTGTCAATGAGCCGATGGGCAGAAGATCTTGCCATCAACACTTCCATCGGTTCCAGATCAAGGGTGATGTTCAAACGTTTGGAGTCGATCAGTTCCCTCACATACCCCACACGCTCTTCCACGATACCGGAGAAGCACAATACTTCTGCCGGTTCTACTTTCCCTTCCAGCCTATAGGTTAAAGAGCTGTACATGACAGAAAGACGCTTGGCAGAAGCTTCAAGACGTTTTATTTTTTTATCGTCTTTGTCTTTAAATGACTGAGTGGTCATTAAAATGGCAGAGATGGGAGTATTGAGTTCATGGGTCGTATCGGAGATGAAACGGTCAAGCGATTCTATCTGTTCTCTGACGGGTTTGAGAAAGAGTTTCCCCAGAAAATAACCAACGATACCCATGAGTAAAAAGGAGAGCATAAGGTACCCGATGATCCTCAAACGCAACTCCTGGATCTTCCCGGAAAGGTCACTCTCTTTTAAGACAATATACTGAATACCCAAATGCACGGTTTTATTTTCCGTGACCGTAAAACACTGGTTATTTTCAATATAAAAATTTTTATCGAACTGTATCGGGTCTTTAATTTCTGTATAGATGGCTTTACCGTCTTCATCATAATAGCCCACTTTGAAGCGGCAGTGTTTCAACTTTTCCAGAAACATTTCACGCTCCTGTACTTTCACTCCGTGCGGTACATTCATCATCGCTTCGAGCACGATCTCGGAAAAAAGCATACGTGCCTGATACATCATTTCAAATTTCATGGCTGATTTCATGGAAGCTTTATTGTTTTCAAAAAAGAGGTACCCGATGATCGCCAGCAATATAAAGACAGACCCCAGGTAGAGTGTCAGGAAGCGGGCAAGAGACTTACGCTCATACGATGTTAAAACGATAACCCTCTCCTTTTATGTTGTCAAAATACTCTTTGGTGAACATTTTTCTCAGGTTTTTAATATAGGTACGAATGGTTGCATGGGTGGGGATGGACTCGTCGTCCCAGACATTTTCAATGATCTCATCACAGGAGATGATCTTTCCCGTATTGCGCACAAAATACTCCAGAACCTGTGCTTCTTTTTGACGCATATCGATCACTTTGTCTTCCATAATGATCTGATGTGCTTTAGGGATGAATTTCATTCCGTCGAACTCTATCTCTTCCTGAAGACGATGTACTTTGACAATACGCTGAATACGGGCATTCAACTCTTCCAGATCAAAAGGTTTTTTCAGGTAATCATCCGCACCCAGATCAAAGCCTTTTTTCAAGTCATCAATACTTGCAAGTGAGGTAATATAGATCGCCGGCGTAGTATTGCCGATATCTCTGAGGTAGGAGAGGATCTCAAAGCCGTCGATGTTCGGTACATTGACATCGAGCAGAAGCATATCATAGGCATTGACACCAATGGCATCGAGTGCCTTCTCCCCATCAAAAAAACTCTCTACTTCATAAGCATTTTCAAGCAGGAACTCTTCTATGATCTCCTGGAGTATGACATCATCTTCAAGTAACAGTATTTTCATCTAAACCCTTTTCGTTGTATGGTGTATTCTAACATAAGCACTGTGTAAAAGAGTACACAGTAGAGTTTCGTTATACTTTCGCCATGAAAAAATCACTCCTATACACCCTATTGACCCTAAGCCTTTTGACCGGATGCACACAAGTTGTCACTGCCCCCATTTCCATAGCAGGTTCTGCTGTTTCTGCCACTGTTGATGTTGCAGGCTCCGTTGCAGGTGCAGCCGTAGATGTTGCCACTTCAGGTGATGATGACGAAAAGAACGACTAAGGGTTAAAAACTTGTCGCATTGTTGAACTCTGCGACTTCACTCTCTACCATCGCATCGATCATCTTGACATACAGTTCATTGATGAGGTTGGGAGAGAGTCCTAAAGAGATGGCCTGTTCTCTTACACGTGAAATGACATCTTCGATTCTCTCTTCTGCTTTTATCTCATCAACAGACGTTTTAAAATGTGCGATCTGTTTAATATAACCATTACGTTTGGCAATCAACTTCACGATCTCTTCATCGACCTTGTCTATCTTTTCTCTTGCCTCTTCCAGTGTGGTACATTTTTGTATTTCCATGGTCTTTCCTTCTTATAAATAATGAATCAATATTTTCATTATTATATCCTAAAAACTCTAATATACTTTGGCTATAATTGATGTATGAAAACAAGAACCCAACTCCTACTCTCTGGTCTAACCGCTGCTTTTTTATTGACTGATTCTACCTATGCCGAAGAGAACTTCGTCACAGAGATGGTCGAAGATATCAATATCTCTCAACTTACCCATGTCAAAGACTGGATCGTCCTGCCGTATGCCTTTTCCACGGACTCTACCGGCTTGAGTGGTGGTGTGGGTGTCATCAAACAGGGACTTTTCCAGCCGCATACCACACTCATCGCAACCCTGATGTACGGTACGGAGCAGGACATTATCACCAACGGCAGGGAAGAGACTGCCAATTTTTCAGGAGGCTTCATCTCCTTCTCCAACTATAGACTTCCCTTTACAGACAGAACGTTCTTCTCTCTCTACGGACTCAAAAGCTATTTCCCTTCCGCTACAAGCTACCTCTCCAACGGATACAACGACTCCAAACAGGAAGACAGACTGGTCTCTTCAGGTGATTCCAACTTTTTGAACACCACCTTCAGATATGTCCTTCCCATCGGAGAGGGACTGGACAATCCGGAGAGACGATATACACTGAAAAACGGTTTTGCCATGAACAGGGAAGGTTTGGGAGGCGGAACACCTTTTGTAACAGGGTTCACCTCTCTGGGACTGAGAACTTTCTACCAGAAAGATGTTTATGAAAATACGATGGAGTCTCCGCTGCCGGAATGGGAAACTTACGGTCTGCGCTTGTTCCTTGAACATGACAACACCGATTACGACCTCAACCCCTCCAGAGGCTACAACTTCCTCCTGCAGTACTCCAGAGACTTCGGAGACGGCGATTCTCTGCAGAGCTGGGACTTCCTCGAAGCCAAATACAGCCACTACATCAGCCTGCCGACCTTCTCATGGACACAGCAGAATGTACTGGCACTGAATGCCTGGACCGGATACTCCTTCTCCTGGGACAACGACACGCAGATCGATGCTGACGGGGTCATAGATGCACACCGTCCTCCTCCATGGGAGGGTGCGAGACTGGGAGGTCTCTTCCGTATGAGAGCCTACGATAACAACCGTTTCTCAGACAAGGCAGCCCTCTATGCCACAGCGGAGTACCGCGCCATACTCGACTGGAACCCCTTCAGAAAGAACAAATACATACCCGTCGCCATCGACTGGTTCCAGGTTGTCCTCTTCGCCGAAGCCGGACGTGTCAGCGACAGCTACAACACGGACCTCTTCACCGACATGAAGTACGATGCCGGAATCTCCCTGCGTGCCATGGCAGCAGAAGTACCGGTACGTATCGATGTCGCCTACGGAGACGAAGGAACCAATTTCTGGGTCATGGTGTACCAACCGTTTGATTTTTAATCGTTACAAGCTATAAAGTTTATAAAAAGTTTGCTTCCGTAGGGTGCTGTCCCCCGACAGCACCAAAATATCATCAAGAAAACCATTTTTAAATCATACAAATATTTGGTGTTGTGAGGGCACAACACCCTACAGCTTTTCAATATCTAATACATCCAAAACACTCTGTATCCGGCGAAAGCCAAGCCATCTAATCACACAAAGTGTGCCCTGTTGTGGCGAACGCCCGTGAAAGCGAAGCGATTCGAGAGCCACAACGATTTTTTGCTTCGTTTTTTCTAAAAAAATGAAAAGAGAAACAAAGCCACAAGTTATATATCTGGAAAGAACATCAAACTCATTTAATACGGTGGGAAATCCCACCCTACGCGAAAAATCATCTGACATGAAACACATCAGCAAAAAAACGGCATAAAAAAAGCCCGACTCCCAAAAAGGAGCCAGGCTTTTAAAAGTCTAGAGTGCTAGACGATACAGAGGTGATTACTCAACCTCTGCATCGATCACGTCATCATCATCCGCTTTTTTCGCTTCAGGATTCGCACCGCCCTGCTCTTTCGCATACATTGCTTCAGCAAGTTTATGTGACTTTTCAGTCAAGACTTTTACTTTCTCTTCGATCTGCTCTTTCGTTGCAGAGTCATCTTTCAATGTCTCTTCAAGGTCAGTGATCGCTGCTTCGATAGCTTCTTTCTCTGCTGCATCAAAGTTCTCACCAAGATCAGTCAATGACTTTCTTGTCTGGTGAACAAGTGCATCTGCCTGGTTTCTCGCTTCAACGACTTCTTTACGCTTCTCATCGTCCGCTTTGTGTGCTTCCGCATCCTGAACCATTTTTTCGATCTCTTCGTCAGAAAGTCCGCTCGAACCGGTGATCTTGATCTCCTGTGACTTACCTGTACCTTTATCCTGTGCAGAGACAGTCAGGATACCGTTAGCATCGATGTCAAATGTCACTTCGATCTGTGGTACACCACGTGGTGCCGCAGGGATATCTCTCAACTCGAACATACCAAGTGACTTATTGTCTTTGGAGAACTCTCTCTCACCCTGAAGTACGTGAATACTTACTGCCGGCTGGTTGTCTTCTGCTGTTGAGAAGACCTGTGACTTCTTCGCCGGGATCGTTGTTCCTTTTTCGATGACTTTAGTCGTTACCCCACCCAAAGTTTCAATACCAAGGCTTAGTGGTGTTACATCTAGAAGCAATACATCTTTCACATCACCCGCAAGTACACCACCCTGAATAGCGGCACCAAGTGCAACGACTTCGTCCGGGTTCACTGACTTGTTAAGCTCTTTATTAAAGAAGGCCTGTACTTTTTCCTGAACCAATGGTACTCTTGTTGAACCACCGACCATGACGACTTCTTTGACATCATTTTTGCTAAGACCGGCATCTTTAAGTACAGAAGCGATCGTGACAATGGTTTTTTCTACAAGGTCAGAAACCAGTGACTCAAATTTTGCTCTGGTAATTTTTGTTACCAGGTGCTTTGGTCCTGAAGCATCTGCTGTAATGAACGGAAGGTTGATTTCCGTTTCAGTGGCAGATGAAAGCTCTTTTTTCGCTGCTTCTGCTGCATCTTTCACACGCTGAAGCGCCATGACGTCTGCTTTAATATCTATGCCTGACTCCGCTTTGAACTCATCCGCCACAAAGTCAATGACACGGTTGTCAAAGTCATCACCACCAAGGAATGCATCACCCCCTGTTGAAAGTACTTCAACCACGCCGTCACCGGTCTCCAGTGCTGTCACGTCAAATGTACCACCACCAAGGTCATACACTACGATCTGCTCTGCATCTTTTTTGTCAAGACCATACGCCAATGCAGCCGATGTAGGCTCATTGATGATTCTCAGTACGTTCAATCCTGCGATGGTTCCCGCTTCTTTCGTTGCTTTTCTCTGCGCATCGTTAAAGTAGGCAGGTACCGTAATAACAGCATCTGTAACCGTCTCACCCAGGTATGCTTCTGCATCTTCTTTCATTTTCATGAGTACTTTTGCAGAAATTTCCTGAGGTGTATAAGTTTTTTCTGCCACTTCAATAGCACAGGCACCGTTTCTGTCGATCACGTGGTATGGTAATCTCTCTTTTGCTTCTGCCGCTTTAGGCTCATCACACATAAGACCCATAATTCTCTTAATAGAGTAAATGGTCTTCTCCGGGTTTGTCACCGCCTGTCTTTTAGCAGACTCACCGACAAGTACTTCACCCTTGTCTGTAAATGCCACAATTGAAGGGGTTGTATTTTTACCCTCTTTATTGGCGATGATCGCCGCTTCACCGTTTGTATACACTGCCATTGCAGAGTTTGTTGTTCCTAAATCTATTCCTAATACTTTTGCCATATCGTTTCCTTTTTATCGTTGTTAATTTTTATTTCTACACATATTATACGCAAACCTAAGTCAAATCCAATGCTACTTTAGTTGCATTGAGTCACTTTTTCGTAGGGTTGGCTTCAGCCGACCACGCAAATTATTTACAGGTACTTACCATTGCCGGTCTCAAGACACGGTCTTTAATGGTATACCCTTTTTGCATGACTTGAACCACATCACCTGCTTCATGCGCATCACTGTCGACCTGCATGATCGCCTGATGTACTTCCGGGTTGAACTCACCTTCACATGCTATCTCTTTAATATGATTCTTTTCAAGGATCTTTTTGAGTTGATTGTGCGTGAGCGTGACACCCTCTTTCATCTTTTCAAGTACTTCTGAAGAATTCTCTTCATCTGCACCTTCAATGGAGCTCAATGCATTGTCAAAAGAATCAAGTACTGCCAGAATATCTTTTGCGAAACTCTCATTGGCATAAGAGACGGCATTCATCTTATCTTTTTCCAAACGCTTTTTTGCATTTTCAAAATCTGCATGCGCTCTTAAATATTTATCTTTATAGTCAGCTGCTTCCGCCTGTGCTGCTTCCAAAGGGTCAACTTCAGCACTTTCCTGTGCTTTTGTCTCTTCTTCTGCTGCGGCTTCAGTCTGGGACTCTTCAAGATTTTCATTTTCCTGACTCATTAACAGACCTCCTTTTTTTACTATTTTATCTATGCATTTTTTAATGCTTGAAAGTATTATACAACATTGAGTGATACTTTGTCAAGTCCTAACTTAATAAAATTACTAAATTAACTTTAGTCTATATGACTCAAGTATAAATTTAACACAAAGATAGTGACAGTATAATAGAAAAAAGCTAACCATTTCTATGGATAAATAGAGTGTAGTGTGTGTTTTAAGAGAGTAAAGGGAGTTTGTAACGTGTAGAAAGTGCATCTCCCTGTAAAAGAGAGATGCGAAAGTATTAAAAAATTAGTTTCTAATACCCAGGTCTGCTTTGATAGTGTTCCATCTTGTGAGATCTGTGTTTTTAAGGTATCTCATAAGTCTTCTTCTCTGACCTACCAGTTTAAGTAGTCCAAGTCTTGAAGAGTGATCCTTCTTGTTTGTCTGTAGGTGCTCTGTAAGGTAAGTAATTCTCTCTGTTAAAAGTGCTACCTGAACTTCTGTTGAACCTGTATCGTTTTCGCCTCTTGCGTATTTAGCAATAATTTCTGCTTTTTTCGCCTGATCTAAAGCCATAATGACCTCCTGATTGGTATTAAATTCTCAAAATTGAGTCCGCAATCATAGCATAATAAACTTATCGGGGACTTATAGTACCCCATAGCCGGTGATTTATGGGCATTTAAACTATATTAGAGTAAAATACTCCTAATTAAAACGAAGGTCACTATTATGTTATTAACACGTGCAAGCGAATATGCGCTTCTCTCTTTAGACCGCATTAGAAAATCTGAAAGCCCTGTGGGTGCTGAACAGTTGGCAAATGAACTCTGTATCCCTAAAAGTTTTTTGGCAAAGATCTTACAAAGTCTTGCAAAACAGGGGATCCTCGAATCACGCAAAGGTGCACATGGCGGATTCATTCTTGCAAAAACCATTGAAGAGATCAGTATTAACAGTATTATCCTCGCTGCAGAGGGAAAATCTCCCGCTGTTTTCGACTGTACTTCCTATGCCGGTACCTGCCCTAACGGCAGCATCGGTACCTGTGCCATCTCTCCTTTTCTTATGAATTTTCAAAGCAAGATCGACGGTTTCCTCAAGGGACTGACCCTCGCAGACATATTGGAGGCATAATGCAGCACGTTTACCATTTATCACACATAGACCTTGACGGTTACGGATGCCAATATCTCTCTACACAGTGCTTCGAAAAGATCGAATGTTACAACGCCAACTACGGGCCGGAAGTCTCTGCCCGTTTGGGTGAGATCGTCAAAAAGATAGAGCAGGACAAATTTATACAGGGGGAGGAGACAGAACGACTCATTCTCATCACCGACCTCAACCTCACGACCAAAGAGGGAAACTGGATAGAAAAAGAAGCCGTACGCATCGGTGCCAAACTGCAACTCCTTGACCACCATGCTTCAGGGTCAAAAGCAGCAGAACGTTTTGCCTGGTACAAACTTGACACAAGCCGTTGTGCCACACTCATCACCTACGACTGGCTGCAGACACATTACGACTTTGACAAAGAGAACAGCCTTGCCAGGATCGTCAAAGCCATCAATGCCATAGACATCTGGGTCTCCGACGATGCACTCTTCGAATACGGAAAAGTGATGCTCGGTATGATCTCCGGGGCGAGAGAAGTCAACCGTATTCTATTCCCTGCACAGGACAGAGCCTTTAAACTCTCCCTTATAGAGGCAGCAAAGAACCTCATTGAAGAAGAGCAGGCACCTATTGCCCTCGATGATGCCCTGCACCAGATCAAAAAATCTTTCTTCCTCCAGGAAGAGAACAACACCAAAGACAATTTGGTTGCCTACTATGTCACAGACCTGCTCACCACAGACAAACAGCGTCTTACCATTACGTACAGAGGCTACAAGGGTATTTTGGGTTACAACGTCGGAAACACTTCCATCATAGGAAATACCTGTATGCTCAACAACCCCGAGTATGACTTTTACATGGATGTCAACTTCAGAGGCCACTTTTCGCTCAGATCCAACAACAAACTTGACGTCTCCCAAATGGCAGCCGAAGTTGGCAACGGCGGCGGACACCCCAATGCCAGCGGCGGTAAAATAGACGGATACAAAGACTCGTTCGTCTATGCCGACGTACGCAAGTTCGTACAGAATTACATTGACGGGAAGACGAAGTAAAACAGTGTTGTAAACAAAGTCAATCTTGTCTTCTTATTCTTCTATCCTATTAAAATATTATAGCAAAAACGATACTAAAATTTCTTTTTTGTTTGGTTTACTAATAGTGGTTTGGTGTTTTTTTTACAATCTGAGGTTCGAAGGTACCATTTCGGTCTCTTGGAGTTTCTAGTTCAAAAATACCATCACTGTACTTTTTATGGTTTTTTTATTAGAACCATTACGTCTATTTCTTGTACCTTAAAGTCCATCATTAGCGATATGTGATTCTACTTCTGCTTCCAGTGCAGCTTCTGTAAGTTGTTTAATAAGTGGCTCTAAAAGACCACCTATACCTGTAAGTTTTTTACCGCTTCTAAATTTGTCGAGTATCTCATCGAAATCAAACTCTATTTCTTCTTTCATTATCAGTCCTTGATAGTATTTTATCAGACTGACACGGAATTTTTAACACTCCCTCTTTACAGTCTCTCCCACAATTACGAAACTTTTAGTTTCAATTTTCTCTTCCAAAAAATGGCATTGAATATGCTTTATTTGTTGCAATTTCAGTGAAGGCTAGGGCTACACCTAATTGACCTTTATATAAACTATGCATAGGCATTTGTTCTGTATCAATAAGTTCACCTTGTTCAATAGCCTGAGACATAAGCTTCAATGCACGCTCATGCCAAACATTGTTATTTGTAGCTTGACTATAAGATGATAATGCATAAGCACGTCCAGCCAAACCACAACAAAGATTGGGCACAGTAGCCATATCTTCCCAACAATTCCAAGCAAATTGTTCTGCATCATTTAAATATTTTTCTTGATTACTTACTTTTGCTACCTCACATAAAAGCATAAGGATACCTGCAGATCCATTACACCATCCAGACATAGTATGAAATACGTTCTCACCCTCTTTCGTTTGCCAAGGAATACATACGCCACATCCTTGTGGTATTTCTTTTTGAATTACAAAATTAAGTTGATCAAAAAATTGCTTCTGTAATGTAATTTTTTTATAATTAAACCATCTTAAAAGTATATATAAATTACCTCCTATACCATGTGCAATACCTAAATTTGTCACGCTAGGTTCTAAAGTAAACTGTTGAAGAAGACCTTTTCTTTTCAGAATGGGCGTAAGAATTTTTTCTACTCTTTTTTCTAATTTTTTTTGTAATTCTTTATCAATATAACTATTATTATCCAACTCAACTATATTTATTAACAATAAAGCAATACCTAAACCATCCAATGTTAAATCATTATTTTCTTCACTTGTATCTGATAATTTGAGAATATCTACAATAGATTCGTTGAATTTAAAAAAATCTCCTTTTGCATAACTTATAATAGCTTGTACTCCATAGAGACCAGGAAGATGATTAAAAGTAGAATATTGTGTGACTGGATCATTTTCAATTTCAAATGAAGGGTTAGAAAATGATTGAGTATCTTCCAGATAAAGAAAAGCTTTTTGTAACCATTTCTCTGCTAATGATAAATAATAAGCACTATCATATACAAGGGAAAATCGATATAAAGCATAAGCAATTCCTGCTGCTCCATAATAAATACTTGACAATGGTCCATGTGGTAAGCCATTATTATATAATGGTTCTGTTACATCAAATTGTTTCAACAGTTGTGTAACAACATTTTTTCTTAATGATACAAAATCATCCCCTTTTTGTGGGTATTGTAGTTTAGGAAATTGAATATTTTGGATAGCATCATGCATTTGGTTCAAATTATCAAATCTATCTTTCGGTTTTTTTGCTAGTGCTTTTGCAAAAACTTTTTCTAAAGCAGAAAAAGACTGTTTATCCAATGATTCAAACTTTCTTGGAGTTTCTGTTTTTACTTGTTCAAACATTGTTTCAGTTCTTAAACTAAAATTACAATACTGTACCCCAGTAAACAGTTCATAAAGTACTGCAGCTATAGAATATTGTTCACTTAAAGTATTAGAGTTAGATTTTTCTAGATTACTTACTTCTATTGATTCGGGTGCCATATAAAAATTAACTCCTGCTCTGATTTGATAGGGATAATCAATCTTTTGTGCCAAACCAAAGTCAATTAATGTAACATTTCCATCTTTATCGCACATAATGTTTCCAGGATGAATATCTTGGTGTAACCACCCTTCTTTATGAAGTTGTGCATAGGCTTGAATAATATGATCCAATAATGACATGAGTGCCTTATCATTATGTTCTAAACGAAGTGTAGTAGCATATTGCATTGCAGAAACACCATGAATCCATTTTGTCACAATATAGGGAGGTTTATTCTCAAGATTACTCTCGATATACGCAGGAGTCACTTTTCCAGATAGTTTTTTTAAAATAGCCACTTCATGTTCCAGCATAGACTTTATAATTTTAACGTTTTTTGCAACACCAATTTTCAATGCTACAAATCTATCATTTTTATCTTGTGCAAGATACAATTCTGTATCTTCCGTATGATGCACCTCGTATAATATTTTATAGTCTTGAAAAAAATCATTAGTTATTAACGATATATTCTCCTCTTGCATAGTCTCTTTGGATACCAAAAAACCTTTTTGAATGATATCCATCATTGGTTCAAATAAACTATCGAGTAATTCTTCTGAATTCTCTTGATGTTCTTTGGCATATTCTCGTACAACAGTAATTAAGCTTTTGGGTGTTTTAAATACAGAAAGTATTTCAGCAAATTCACTATTAATCACTTTTGTTGTTTCCCTAGCAAAACTTTTTGACAGTAGTTTATCTCCATGCTCAACTTCTAATTTTTTCTTTACATCTTCTGATAAAGTGTCACTATCTATTATCGTCACTTCTTTAGGAAGAACCAATTCACCTTTTACTAATTCTTGAAATGTTGATTGTTCCATCGTATTTAATTTCCTTTATTCCATAGGTTCTAACGTTTCAGCATTAATACCTTCTCTTTCTAGTCGTATTTTAATATATGGCCAAACTGTTGTCTCAATTTCTTGCATAGATAATATCTTAGGTAATTCGTGTGCAGGAACATCTAAAATTGCATGTGCTATTTCGCTACATATAAGCCAACGCCAACTTGTTGATTCATACTGTTGAGGGTCTTTCCCCCAACTCAACCATTTTACATCACTATGGCAGCTAAAAGGTACTTCTTGAGCAGAAATATCACCCATTTTATCCTCTAGTAATCCAATAGCCTCAAATAATGATGCTTTATCATAAAAATATGCTACCCATTTATCAGGTCTTTGCAATCCAAAAGCATCATTTCCTATTTTAAATTGGAATGCCTTTGAATTATATAATAGTGTTGCTACATCAAAAAAGATTTTAGAAAATATATCTAATGAATTAGGACTCATATAAAGTTTATATGTTTGATTTGATATTAGTTTAGGCTTTTGAAAATCTTTTTTACTTTGAAAAACAATCCACCCTTCTGTATCTTGTAGCATAGTCCATTGTGTAGAATTTTTTTTTGTTTTTGCTGTATGAGCATTTAGTCCCAAAAATTGTTTTACACTATTTGCATTGGATAGCGTTTTACTAAGAGAAGCAGAAACTGGTTTACGATTAAATAAGTAAAGTATACTACTCAGTGTCATATAGTCTGTAGGAAGCATGCTCATAGCGTGAAAAATAGCATCTTTATTTATATCAGATATACTAAAATTATCTGTATTTTGTAATAATTTTAGAGCCTCAGTACCACTTATAAAGTCTTTATGTTTGTGAGAGATTTCAAGTTCTAAAACCCCTCTTCCCAACATAAATTTTAATTCAGCCACAATACTTGCATCCCAATTATTCAGAATATAATGAGGTAGTTTTCCCACTTCTTTCATCGTGTACAACAATAGAGCTGTATCTTGATCTATCACAGTAAAAGAATGATCCTTTTCATGATACAGAATACCAAAAACCTCATCCTCATTTATTTTATATCTTGCAACTTGAGCATAAAGTTTTTGTTCTATCCTATTATAAGGTACTAAACTATACTCTGAAGAGAGCCTAAAATATCTTGTTTTCAAATACTCTCTATCATTTTTAGATACCATTACATATCATCCTTTTAGATGTCTATTTGTTACTTTTGTGCTGCTAATGCTTCTTTTAATTTTTGCACTTCTGCCAACGAGCCTTTTAATTTTTCCTCTACAAGATTCATCTCTTCCAACGTTTGTGGAACTTCTGCACTTCGCACAACTGCTTCATGTGCTTCAACAGCTTGTAAATCTTCTTTTAGCTGTTCTTTCAGTCCTGCTATTTCTTCTATTCTTAGTTGTGGTGTAAGTTCTACTGTTCGAATTCGGTCAGTCATCCAAGTTGTTGTCCGTGGTAGTGTAACACCATGACACCCTGTTATTGTTATATCCATTGTATGATATCTACATAATTGTGTAATGTCTGGTATCTCATATCGTGTTATTTGATTTGCACAATATGGATACGTATTATATACTCTACATCCAATCAATCCACCCGTTTTTTCTATTTCACCTAAATTTACAGTGGTATTCCCTAATGTAAATCTTTTTTTTGTATCAGCCATCTTATACTCCTTATACTATATTTTAATTTCCATCTTTTATGATGGATTAATATATTTTAATATAATATTGTTGCAAAAATGTTGCATTTCTAATCTGCTATTATCATTTTTAGGGGAATTTTCCTGAATTTTGGATAATACTTCAATCTGTACCTTTCTTTACCAATGCATGATGGATTTTCACCCCATTGGTAAGGAGAATTAATACCGTTCTCTTCCTTCTCTTCATTGTTCCATGTACCGTCACAACATACTAATGATTAAGGATATAGCTAAAGAATTTCAAAAATATTGCATTTTTAAAGTAAGGAAAAATTAATAAAAAAAGAGACTTTAACAAGAAAAATGAATGACAAACTTCAATCCATCCCCATTAGAGATCTTCATCTCTCCGTCCATCTCTTCTATGGTGAGTCCGATGAGTTTCATGCCCAGGGTATTGCTTTTTTCCAAAGTATCCATATCGACAGATTGGTTGCTTTGCTGATGATACATTAAAACACAGTGATTATGCTCTCTGTTCAGCGTGATCAAAAGTCCAGCCTCTTCATGGGTATTTGTGCCGGCATGCTTAATGGAATTGGTCAGAAGTTCATTGATGATCAAACCTATTTTCATCATTATTTCCAGGGGAAGACAGATATCACCGGAGTGAATTTCTACAGGTCTGTTTTTACCATACATTTGATTAATGAGTTGCGTAAGATTCCTGATATAGGCTTCAAAATCGATCTTTTCAAAATCATTGCTTTTATACAGAACATCATGGACCATTGCCATCGCTTCTATGCGCAGCTTGCTTTTTTGCAGCACTTCTCTGCCCTGCGCCTCACCCTCCTGCTCCATCTGCATCATCTGCAGACCGATCAGCGAAGACGTTTTATTCAGGTTGTTCTTGATGCGGTGGTGTATCTCTTTGAGTAAAATGGCTTTTTGGCGGTCTGCATGTGCCAGCTTCTCATAACTCAACTCTATGGAGATATAATAAAAATAGGCGAAGATCATCGCAATAAGCGAACAGACGGCAACATTGGCCAGAGAGACCATGGTAAAGATGGGGTCATCCGGGAAAAGCATATGCCCGTAGAGACCGACCAGAAGCCAGTAGAGCAAATGTGCCAGCGTCAGCCAGATGGCGGTTCTGAGTTTAAAAAAGAAGAAAAAACCGAAAATGATGAAATAGGGGTAGATACTCACAAAATTGTCGACATGCTCCCCCAGCATCACATAGGCACTGTCCAGTTCGACCAGCAGTACCAGAAGCAGAACATGCAGCTTCATCTTTCCCTGTTTGAGGTAACTGTAGAAAAAGAGCGCACTCAAAAAAGAAACCAGCATTTTTGTCCAGAAGATATGCGCGAAGCCCATCAGACCGGAGATCACTCCCAGAAAAAGGAAGATCACAATAGAAGAGAGAAAGAGCCCCTTGAGCATAATATCTCTATAGTCACTGCTGTTAAACCATTTTGTCAATCTTTCCAGATGCATGTTCCCTACTTTATTTACCTGCATGACACACTATACAAAAAGATAATTTCATCTTTGTTGCATTTAGACCTCAATTCATGTTATCATTGTAGTATACACTATATTTATAGTTTATAATAAACGGGGGTGAACATGGAGAGACACAGCATTCTTATTGTCGAAGATGATCTGCTCTCGGCGGAGTATCTCAAAGCACTGCTTCAAAAAGCAGCGTATGAAGTATCAGCCATTGTCAACACGGCCGAAGCGGCCATAGAAAAGTGCAGAACAGAAAAACCCGATGCGGTCCTGATGGATATCATGCTCAAAGGTGTTCTGAGCGGGAGTGAAGCGGCCATTGAGATCAAACGTGAACACCCGGAGATCAGGATCATCTTTCTGACCGCCTATGCAGAACCGGAAATGGTCGACTATGCCGCCCGTTCCAAAGCCTGTGCCTACCTGATGAAACCCTACAGAGAACAGGAGATCCTTGCCACCCTGCAGGTTTCTCTTATGCAGGCGCAGCCGATGACAGAGGATTCACCAGAAGCGGAGAGCAGCCGCATCAGACTGAAACATGACTTTGTCTTTGACAGCCGGGAGAGACGCCTCTACAAACAGGACAAAGAGATCCCCCTCTCTTCCAAAAAACTGAGACTGGTCGAACTGCTCGCCAGGAACAGGGACCACTTCATCTCCAATGAACAGATCTGTCTCTATGTCTGGAACGATATGAAAAGCAACAGTACCCTGCGCTCGCTCATACACCGCTTCCGCGCACTCATCAATGAGGACATCATCACCAATGTCAACGGCGTGGGCTACAGTATTCATACCCGTTAAGATCTATATCTTCA
Source organism: Sulfurovum sp. (assembly GCA_027071315.1). GTDB lineage: Bacteria > Campylobacterota > Campylobacteria > Campylobacterales > Sulfurovaceae > Sulfurovum. The sequence continues at coordinate 11,032 of JALSUP010000171.1, read as the reverse complement.
CCCTCGCTTCCAGAGCGCGTGAGAGGGACATGATGTCTATATTTTCCAGCTCCACGCCTGTAGGGACGCCCTGTGCAATTTTTGTGAAGCGAATATGTAAGCCCTGAAGTTTATCCTCAATGTAGAGTATCATCGTATCCGTCGCAATGCTCGGCGGAAAGGCGAAGATGATCTCGTCTACCCCGCCGACCGCATAGAAGAGGTGGGCTTCATCCATATCACGTACTTCAGAGACGACATAGTAGACCCCGTTGAACTGTCCGCTCTCCTCAATGGTCAAAATATCTTTGGCACTCTGGACAATGCAGAGTTTGCCTGAGTCCCTGTAGGGGTCGGAGCAGATGCTGCAGAGTTCATCTTCGCTCATGTTGTGGCACTTGCTGCACTTCTGTATGCTGTTGATGCCCGTCTCCAGCGCATGGGCCAGTTTCATGGCGGAGAACCCGTCCTCCATCACGGCATGGTAGGCGAGACGTATGGCGGTTTTTTTACCGATGGAGGGCAGAGAGGCAAAGGCGTCCACCAGGTTCTCAAAGGCTTCAATTTTGTATTTTTTCATTCTTTTTCTTTTTTGGTGCGTGACTACGCACCCTACATTAGGCTCTGGTGTAATCCACGACTTTGGAGTATGCTACGACGGATTTGATGAAATCGACCACTTTGAGGTGTTCCGGGTGCACGGCGTAGGCTTCAAGGTCCTCTTTGCTCTCAAAAGCAGTGATGATGCTCAGGTCCATGGCACGCTCCTCTTCGGAAAAGTTCATCCCGACGTCGATGCTTCTGAGTGAAGGGACGGCACCCATCAGGTTCTCAAGCATCTGTTTTGCCTGGATCATATTGGCTTTTTTATGTTCCTCTTTGAACTGAAACAATACGATATGTACGATCATAAATACTCACTTATTTTTTGTTGTGATTATAGCCAAATTATGATAGAATTCGCCAAAACAAAACGAAGTAGTCGGTTTACCGATTGTTTCTTTAGTAAAATAATCCCGATACAACGGAGAGACAGATGACAGATATGAGTTATTATGAAGTACTGGAAGTCAGCAGAGACTGCAGCGGTGCAGAGTTAAAGAAATCGTACAGAAAACTGGCCATGAAATACCACCCGGACAGAAACCCGGGTGACCATGAAGCGGAAGAGCAATTCAAGATCGTCAACGAAGCCTACCAGGTCCTCAGTGACGAAGAGAAGCGTGCCCTTTATGACCGTTACGGCAAAGAGGGTCTGCAGGGTCAGGGTATGGGCGGCGGTTTCGGCGGCGGCGGTATGGATGACTTTATGGATATCTTCAACTCCATGTTCGGCGGTGCCGGCGGCAGCGGCGGTTTCGGCCGTGCAAGACGTGACCCGAGCCAGAAATACGCACTCGACTTCGAAATAGAACTCCCTCTGGCATTTCATGAAGCGGTGTTCGGCTGTGAAAAGAGCATAGACATCAGGTACAAAACGCCTTGTGGCGACTGTCAGGGTACCGGTGCCAAAGATGCCAAAATGGAAACCTGTGAATACTGCGGCGGTCAGGGACAGGTACTCATGAGACAGGGGCCGATGCAGTTCGCACAAACCTGTCCGAAGTGTCACGGTGAAGGTCAAAAGATCGCAGAGAAGTGCAGCACCTGTCACGGAAAAGGCTACCATGAAGAAGAGGACACGGTCACCATCAAGATCCCTGCCGGGGTTGACTCAGGTAACCGACTGCGTGTACAGGGTCACGGTAATGAAAGCAAACATGGAGAGCGCGGTGACCTCTACCTCACTTTCTATGTAGAAGAAGATGAGAACTTCATCCGTAACGGTAACGACATTTACATCGAAGTCCCGGTCTTCTTTACACAGGCCATTTTAGGGGAAACGATCTCCATCCCGGCACTCGACGGGGAACTGGAGCTTGAGCTGAAACAGAGTACCAAAGACAAAGAACAGTTCGTCTTTGAAGGGGAAGGGGTCGCCGATGTCCACAGCGGCAGAAAAGGCCGTCTGGTCGCACAGGTACAAATGATCCTCCCTAAAAAGATCAACGATGAACAAAAAGAGCTGCTTGAAAAACTTCAGGAGAGTTACGGGGTAGAGAGCCGTCCGCACAAAAGTACTTTCGACTCTGCCTTTGACCGGGTCAAAAACTGGTTCAAATAAGGGCAGCACGGAGCAGCGACTTCAGTCGCTGATATGCGACTGAAGTCGCATCCCCAAGCTATAGTATTACGGTGTCGGAAGGCAGCGGCTACTGCACCTTCTGACCCACCATTACTTTCGTAGGCGACTCTTCCAGAGAGTCGTCATCTACACGCCCGTCATAGGCGATCACATAAATCTCATCTCCGGACTTCAGGTAATTGTTCTCCCCAAAGTCGGCATAGGCCGTTGCCCCTATGGAGACGAATGCCTGCTCAGGGTAGCCGCACTTTTTCAAAAGATGCGCAATATTCTCAAGCGGCCCGAAATCCGCCTGTTCGTTCATTTTCCCTATCAGCCAGCTTTTAAGCTTGCCGTAGAAGTAAGAGTAGCCTGGCAGAGGGGCATCTACCCCATAGGGATGCAGCACACCGTCACGCTTCACAAAAGAGCAGAGGTGGTAGTGGTCCATCACCCCGCCCTCTTCAAATTTGTCTATGTTTATCCACTTGTCCCCGATGCCTTTGGAGTTCATGCCCCAGGACTTCTTTTCGGAGATCTTTTTCGCACCCTCTTTTCGGATGGTACAGTCATTGAAGGTCGTGAACTTCACCGCATGCAGGTCGGTCACTTTTTTCTCCTCGTCATAGACAATGTCAAAGAGTACGGCGATCTCGGGTTCCACCTGCGCATTGGCTTCATACTCCGGCAGGTTCAGCAGGTCCGTACCGATGGAGTAGAGTCCCAGAAAACAGTCAGACCCCGGAAGGTAAAAAGGGAAAATGCCTTTGGGCGCATCTGCCTCCGTCGTCACCACATCTTTAAAATCTTCCAGTTCTCCCGCCTGCTCCAAATGGTGCGCAAAGTTTCCTGCAACCCCCAGTCCTATCACATTTTCAAGTTCCATAGTATCTCCTTTACAGAAGTATAGCTTAGTGGGGCTAATAAATACGTGTCTTTTTATTTGCTTGCCTGCGACTGGCTCTTTTTGGTTTGTGCTGCCTGGCTCTTTTTAGCGCATCAGAAAAATTTGATACCGATATTGGTTCCACGCTGAGAAGGATCTCTTTTGCAGTTTCTGCGGAAACACCATTATCAACAAAACCCATTCCTGAACCGGAAAATAGGTCACTGATTTTTTCAATGGTTCCTTTCATGAAATTTGGTTCCAGACCGCTATTCAATCCGCATATAAGCAGATCATCCAAAGAGATATTATCGATTTTACCATTGATCGTCATTCGGTGCTGCCCAAAGGTCGCAGGCCCATAGGAATGAACAAGGTCATATGCCGGAGAAAGAGACCACTTTCCTTTTTCATCCATGAGAAAAGAAAAATTCTTAATGTGATCATCGCAGTTTTGGCCAATTACATTGAAAACCATTCTTCTATAAGCTTCTTCCGCTGCCTTGTGATTTTTTGTCAAGCTTTTGGAAATTCGGATATACCTTTCATAAGAGAACAGTCGGCTCATGAAATTTTCATGCGTAAGTCCCGCCAATGTAGCCTGGTGAAGCTTTTTACCCTGTTTCACATCTCTGTCAAACCGTTTTGTAGCAAAATGCATATCCCTTCCAGAGTGGATCAAAGACACTTCCGGCGTGTCGATCCCGGCATTCCGGGCTATCTGATTATAGGTATACTCAATCCTGGTCAATTCTTTCCCCACCTCATCAAACTTAATAATATACGCTTCCATATCTTTTTTCATGTTTGATGTATGACACAGGCAAAGTGTACCCTCTTTTTTATTCCATAACACGGAAGCTTTAGGCCGTGCACCACCTGGAGAAGCATGGGCAAGTATTTCATTGATCACTTCATCTGCTTTTCCGGAGTAAAGCTTGTTCACCTCTGAAGCATACGCTCTAATATCCAAGGCAATATCTGTTTCCCTTTTTTTCGTTGGTTCATATTCAATGGCCCCAATGCCATCATCCCCAATGTAGGACAACATCTCGATAGAACCTAATTTGAAATGATCGGACCCACTTCCGCGCTTTCTTTTAAAATATTCTCTGATCACAAGCGTTCCGAAACTGTCAGGAAGACTATCGGCAAAGATCCCCGGCAAACCTTTTGCCGGCATTGCATCATAGTAATTAAATACCCTGCCTGGGTCAAATGGCAGCGATATAGGGGAGACGGGAAGAAGATTAAAATCAAAGTCTTTATGATACTGAAAGGAAATGCCATTTGCGTCTTCCATGATTCCGCCGATCTTTTGTCCATATATTGAAGGCACAAGTAATATTTCAGCCATTTTTCATCCTTTCGTAAACTTCCATTGGAGTTTCACCTGTGGGAACATTAAGTATCCTTTTAATTTCGCTATGTCTACCCAATGCAATCAATATTTTTGCGAAATTCTTTAGTGACCCCTCGCCCTCCTGCTCCAGTCTTTGATAAGTTGAGAGAGGGATACCGGTTCGTTCACACATATCTTTCTGGGTGAGTTTTTGGTACTTTCTTGCATCATAGATCCTATCAGCGATCTCTTCCTGGACTTCAGTGAAAATTACAAGATCCATTTTTCTTCCTTTTACACTCATATTTTAGTTATTATACCGAATTTTTACAGAAATAACCAATATATGAGTTATTATAAAATTGAACAGGCGTAGAACGGAGGAAATTCTATTTAAGAAAACGGTACTTTAATGAACTTTTGATTGTGGGGGTTAATAAATACGTGTAAAATGTAAAAGTGGGGAATAGTAGGGAGAGTATAAGATGCTACCGACCGAAGTCAGTAACAGGAAAGTAAAAATGAATTACGCGTTTGCTACAGCGTCTTTCAGTGTTTTACCTATTTTGAATTTAGGTGCAGTGTGTGCCGCTTTGGTATAAGTCTTATCCGTTCCCGGGACCTTACCGCTTTTCTCAGCGACATCTACTGTTGAAAATGTTCCGAAACCTACCAAAGAAACTGACTCTTTCTTTACCAATGCCTCAGTCACTGAATCAATAAATGCTTTTACTGCTCTCTCTGCTGCTGCTTTGCTCTCAAACTCACCGTTCTTCTGTACCATTTCTACAAAATCTGCTTTTGTCATTCTTCTTCCTTTTTTTAAGATAAACTATTATAGCATAAACTAATCTTAAAGAATCATGAAATTTCGGAAGAAATGCCCTAAGAAAGGGGCTTTCAGGCATTTTTCCTGTTTTTTATACTTTTAGGCTCTCTTTTTTGATCCAAATCGGCTATTTGCCATCCTCTTCATAGTAGCCGTAACCGTAATATCCGTATCCGGCATGCTCCATTTTTAAGTCATTCAGGAGTATTGAGAAATTGCTTATCTCCTCTTCTGCCAGTTTATTGACCATTTTAAAATACGCTTTCTTTGAATATTCCGAGCGCATAATATAAACTGTGGCATCAGCATAATGCATCAGTGCGCGGGCATCTGTCACAAGACCGACCGGCGGGGTATCTATGACAATGACATCGTAACGCTTTTTAAGTGCATCGATCAGTTTCTCCATATGCTTGCCCTGTATCAGCTCGGAAGGGTTTGGCGGCACAGGTCCGGAAGTGATGACATCCAGGTTCTCATATTTTGTTTTTCGTATGGTCTCGTCAAGCAGAGCCGTATTGGAAAGAAGGTTGCTGACCCCCTCTTTATTGGGAAGAGAGAATTTCTTATGCAGGGTTGGTTTTCTCATATCACAGTTGATGATCACGGTCTTTTTCCCAGACATACTCATAATGGCGGCAAGGTTGGTAGAGACCGTCGTCTTCCCCTCTCCTCCGACCGTGGAACTGACAGCGATGACGTAGGCACCCTCGCCTTCTCTCGTCATGAACTGCAGGTTCGTACGCAAGTTACGGAACGATTCCGCAAGAGACGATTTGGGCGCGTTAAAGACTTTAATGTCATCTTCATCTTTTTTGATATGCGGTATGACGCCCAGGACAGGCACACCTGTCGCATGGCTTATCTCCTCTTCTGTTTTGATCCTGTCATCCAGAAAGGCTCTCAGGAAAGCCAGTGCAATACCCACGATCAACCCCAGTATCATCCCCACCAGTACGATCAGTTTTCGCTTCGGTTTAATGGGCGCTTCCGGGTAGAATGCTCTGTCTATAATGCTGTTCTTGCTCACGGTAGAAGCTTTGACAATGGCTGTTTCAGACTGTTTTTCAAGCAGGTAGGAGTAAATTTTTTCATTGACGGCAAAGCGGCGTTCCAGTTCACCATAGATCTTCTGGTCCGCAGGCAGTGTATTTAAGAGTTTCTGCTGTTCTGCAATGGAGTTCTCCAGCAGTTTCTGTTTCTCGGTAATATTCTCTGCCAGACTTTTAATATTGGAAATAATGATGGTCTTCAGTTCGGCTATTTTATTTTTCAAACGTCTCACACCCGGATAGACTTCCGTGTAGTCCTGACGCAGAATTCTTTTCTGTACAATGGCTTGTTGAAGATCCTGTATCATCCTGGAGAGTGAAGTCTGTACCGCCGATTGATCCATACTGTCCAGAGAGATCGATTCTATATTGTCACCGGACTTGATCTCTTTATAGAGCGTATCAAGGATCTTCTGCTGGATCGAGATATTGGTAAGCTGTGTTTCAAAAGTATTCATCTGCCTGAGTATCTGCTCTGCCTTGGCACTCAGGTCCACGGTATTTGAACTACGTTTGAACTCTTCAAGTTTCGTGGCAGAACGCTTTAAATTCTCGTTAATACGCTTCATCTGTGCATTGATGAACTTGAGTTTAATGTCCGCTTCTTTTGTCTTTTTATTGATGCTGCGTGCCACATAGGCATCTGCCAGGGCATTGGTGAACTCCTGCGTACGCAAAGCGACATTGTCCGTATAGCTGATGCTGAGGACGCTGGCAAATTTCGATGGCTGGCTGACAGAAACATTTTCCCTAACCACACGCCCCGCCTGCTCAGGGTCGATCACCGTAAAGGCATACGACTCATCTTTCATCTCTCCTGTCTTAATGACATTGAGGTGAAAATGTTCATTCACGATCTCTTTCCCATAACTGAGTATCTTGTCGTAATGCCACTCATTTTTGTTCTCATCTTTCGCTTTGTCGACAAAAAGACGGTAGTGTTTGTCGCTGATCGGGAAAAGTTCAAAGCCTATGCCGTAGCCTTTCAGCATACCCACTTCAAAAGGAGAACCTTTATAAAGTTCTACTTTTTTATATCTTCGTGTGGTGTAGTAATGATGGGTCATATCCACATGCTTCAGTGCTTTTTCAGCCAGAGAGACAGACTTGACGATCTCTATCTCGGTATCGATATTGACCGCACTTCCCTCCATAGCCATGGAGAGTACATCAGTAGGATTGCCTGCCCTTCTGTCTGCCGTCACTTCAATGCTCGATGACGCCTGATAAATATTGGGTTTAAAATAGGCAAATACGCCCGCAGCGATCGTAAAGAGCAGGACCAGAGAAATGATCATGTATTTGTAGCGGGAGAGGGTTCGGAAAACTTCTTTGAGGTCTATCTCATCTTCGTCAATGTGTGTATTGTTCATCTATCTGTCTAACCTTGAAAATATAGTTTTGTAGTGATCTTAAGAAGGACATATCGACAGGGAGAAGTCCCTGTCAATACGGGTAAAAATTAAAATGTGTACGTCACACCCAGCGTAAAGGCATCGGCATCTGCTTCCAGCGCACCATTAACATAGATACCGTCCATATTGGAGGCAAGGCTGGTGTAGTCAAAGAAGACAGAGACATTTTCCGTAAAGTCATAGCTCGCACCCAGACCCCACTGGAAACCGCTGTCATCCACATCTACAGCACTTTCGTTGACCGCATCCATGGTCACCCCGCCAAATCCTAGCAGTGCATAAATGTTAAACGCTTCAGTCACCGGGTACTGCGGCTTCACAAAAAGGCTCCAACCGCTCATTTCAACCGAGTCTTCATTGCTGATCGTTGTGCTGTATCTGCCTTCAACAGCAATATATTCATTGTAGTTATATCCTGCCTGAAATGCAATGTTCCCCAGTCTGCCCTGTCCGGATTTATCATTAAAAAAATCCATCGATACTTCTGCATCACGTGTACTGACCGCAGCAAGTCCGAGACCAAGGTAGAAGCTGCTGTTATCCACTTCTTCAACCACTACAGGTATTACAGCAACGTCCCCGCCTGCAAATCCGAAACTACTCATGGCAACCACTGCAGCCAGTGACATTATACTTTTTTTCATCATTGATCCTTAGTTTTTATGTAAGTATTATTATACCCATTAATAAATTAACTGCCTATTAACCATAGGTATTTCAGCATTTATCACTGCTTGCATTTTGCATCAATAATACTCTGACGCCGCAGTATCCCTGTCGTGATAAAATAGAGTAAAATGACATTCAGCAGAAAGAGTATCAGGCTCAGTGTCTGATTGGCATGATCGACGATCATCAGCCCCGTAATGGAATAGATCGCCTGCAGGACGATCAGTAAAAGTGTGGACATTCTGATATCTTTATTGAAAAAACCATAGATAATGTGATGCAGGTGTGTCTTGTCTGCTGAAAACATCGATCTTCCCTGTACTTTACGTCGTATCATCACGATAAAGGTATCCATCAGAGGCACGGCGACAATGAACAGTAACGAGACCGGGTGAACATAGTGTGTCGCTTTACTGGCCAGGACAGCAATGACGAACCCCAGTACGAGAGAACCGCTGTCTCCCATAAATATACTCGCGGGGTTCCAGTTGTAGATCAGAAAGGCTGAAAGTGACACGATGAAAGCCGCGCTGAGCATAAGCATAAGCGCATCTTGATGTTCCATGCCGATCACGAAAAAGGTCAAAAGTATCACAATACTGATCGAGCCTGCCAGGCCGTCCAGGCCGTCAATAAGATTGAGGGCATTGGTCACGCCCACGATCGACAGCACGGTAAAAGGCAGGGCGAACCATCCCAGCATCATCTCTACCCCAAAAAATGTTCCCACGTTCTCTATGCAGATGCCGTCCAGACAGACCAGCACAGAGGCAATGGCGAGTACAATGAATTTGGTATTGGGAGCCGTATCCTGATGGTCATCGAGCACCCCGACTACAAAGATCATCGCTATGGCAAGCAGCAGATAGACGTGCTCGGTGAGGAGTGGTGCATGAAAAAAGGGTTCAACAAGGGCAACGGCAAGGAAAAACCCTATGCCTGCGCCGCGCGGATGGTGGCGCATATGCATACTTCTCTCATTGGGCACATCAACCAGCCCCAAGCGCAAGGCATTCACAATGATCAACTTTATCAATACCATAGCAAGCACAAAAATGAGTCCCAATTCCAAAAACATACACTCTCCCCCAAAAAGATAATGTTAAATTATACCATATTTATAAACTTAAATGGGTTTTCAACTTTAACGCAAGCTCTTCCAGCTCTTCATCACTCAATACTGTCAATAAATTATCAAGATAAATTCGACTCATATCCAAAGTACATAGTTCATTGACACACAGTTCACTTGCCTGTTCAAGCTTATCTCTTTTTTGTACCCGAACTCTTAGGTCACCGCCAAAAAGATTTGTAGACATGGGTATGACTGTTACACCTTTAAAATCTACTCTGTCTATATTTCTATTAGCAACATCATTTTGTATAATAAGCGCAGGACGAATTTTACCAAACTCGCTATTGTACTTTTTACCAAAATTTACAAGGTAAACTTCAGCCCGTTTCATTTTACCAACGCTTCACTGATGGTTTCTATACTCAAAAACTCATCATATGCCTTGTTTGATAAAGCCTGTTTATTGTTCATCATATACACTTCATCTTCTATCTTTTCCCGTACTCTTTCATACAGTTCATAAGGAAGTACTACACTGCGTTTTATATGTTTTTTTGCATCCTCTACCAAAGTAATTTCAGTAGGTCTGGTGATGTACGATGGCTTTTTTATAATGTCACTGGCACTAATAGTTATCATGATATACTCCTAACTTAATAATATTATTTATTATACTATTATTAAATACTATTGTCAAAATATCTGTAACACAGCTGCTATTCCATAGCGACTACATCATCATGTAATTCAACATTAATATTTGGGTCAAATCACACTTTTAAGTTGTTCCGTGCACTTCTTTGGAAAGTGTTTTCTGTATAAAAGCATTTAATGAGAGCCCTGCTTTTAAGGCTTCCTGATATATCTTTTTGTGAAGCTGCGGGTCGATCCGAACATTGAAAACGCCTTTATAGGTCTTCTGAGGTGCTCTTCCCAACATTTTACAAGTCTCTACATATTCATCTACAGCATTGTGAAAGTTGATTTCAAGTTCTTCTGCTGTTGTTGCCTCAAATGTCACAAGGTCGTCTATCATCTCCAACTTTCCAAAAAAGCATTTGTCTTCCGGTGAGTATTCGATACTCCCGATATACCCATTATATTCAATTGTATTAGCCATTGCAAACCTCCAATAGTTTTACGCGTATTTGTTTATTAGAACCCTCTGAATACCCTAGACATTCACAATGAGTTTTGCAAATGTGAGATTGTGCAAGAGATTTATGAGTCCTAGCCATAGCTAAGACGAAGTAAATATCTTGTGCAAGATTACGTTTGCAAAGCTCACCCTTTGGGCATCACTAGCTTTCCCCCATGCGTCGTTACTCTTTCTCACCTTAGCTACGGCTAGGGTTTCAAAAGAGTGCCTAGCCTAGAGAAAAGCTAGCGATGTTGTGAACGTCTAGGGTATTCAGAGGGTTCTAGAAGATAAACTTTCAAAATATTCGAAGGATGTGGTTTATGCAGGTTTATCAGCACATCTTTTTGTCTATGATAACTTAACTTTCGCACCTAAAATCTAAGTAAATTCTATCCAAAACCCCCTTAATCGCTATCGCTGAGAGATGCTGCATTGTATCACTTGACATCAATTTTCATAAGCAATATTTTCTACACACAA
>JALSUP010000170.1 GCA_027071315.1 Sulfurovum sp. | reverse complement strand
CTATACTATAAAAAATAATCTAAGGGAAGTGTGTGTCAAAGGATACTAAAAAAATCTATACTGCTGAAGAAAAACGTAAGATTCTCGAAGAACTCAATGCCAAAAGATTAAATGAAGATGAGAGAGCAGATGTCATTAAAATGCATTGCTCGGGTAAAAAGATCTACACGCTCTTTGGTAGAGAGTATTATAAACTCAATGATATTAGAAAAGCCTATTACGTTGCTGTAGGAAGCTGTAGCGATGTGACTTGTACTCCTACTCCCATCTCACTTTATACCCTTTCACACTCTCGTATGGAAGAGCAAAAAGGCTTGATCAAAATTGACAAGGTAAGCAATAGACTGCTTATTTCGAATGACCAGTTTAGAATCAGTTATCATACCTTTTTACTCGAAGGTTTCTAACGCGTTTCCCCAAAATAAAATTATATACACTTATACTTATGTATTAGGTACTGCACGCCAAATACACAGCTTTCATTCTATACTAGCATACTGATATTTCCAGAAGGAGATGGTATGAAAAAAGAATTTTCCCACTTTGCTGACCTTTACCGCTGTTTAGCTAAAACCTCTCCAAAAGAAGTTTTTCTGGCTGATCGGGTTACTGAAGCATGGCATATACACTCAAAAAAAGAGTTTTTGGAAAGCATACGCTACCTGACACTGGCCTTTTCTGAAAATAACTGGTCTGGGAAACAGCTTGCCATTGCACTCTCTCCTTCTGCCAACTGGCTCATGCTGGATTATGCACTCATGTTGTCTGGTGCGGTCTGCGTACCGTTATTCACCAATATCTCTTCTAAAAATCTGCGTTATCAACTGTCAGATGCCGATATCCAGACAGTATTTGCAGAGAGTGAAACACAGGCACAATTGATACAGCAGACCGATCCCAATATTGAAGTGATCTTTTGTCGTCCCCAAGGCGTTCAGGGAAACAGAAGTATGCATGACCTTTTGGAACAGGGTGAGATCATAGATCATACACAAACAAGACGCTTTGATGACTTGTTGTCCCGGGTACGTAAAGAGGATGTTGCGACCATTGTTTATACTTCTGGCACATCGGGAAACCCCAAAGGGGTGGAGTTGACCCATGCCAATCTTATCTCTCAGATCCATGCAACGGCAGAGAATTACTTTTTTGAAAAACACAGTGATGTGGCTTTCTCTTTTTTACCTCTGGCACATATTTTTGAGCGTATGGTCATGCACTTTTATGTGACACGTGAATTAACGATTTATTTTGCAGATGATGTGAAAAATGTTGCTCCTCTGCTCAAAGAGGTCAATCCGACCGTAATGACAGTAGTGCCGCGCCTGCTGGAAAAAGTCTATTTTAAAATGAAAACAAAAGCACTTGAGGGAAATTTTCTCAAAAGGGCTTTGGTCATGCTTGCCTTTTGGCGTGCGACAAAGAAAGATCCCACAACACCTTTGACACTTTTGGACAAATTGCTTGACCGACTGGTGTATACCAAACTGCGTCAGGCTTTTGGAACGAACATACGAATGCTGATCTCCGGAGGAGCGGCACTCTCAGACCCCCTCTACCGTTTTTACCTCAATATCGGTGTTTCACTTTACCAAGGCTACGGCTTAACAGAGTCTTCTCCCGTTATTGCATCGAACACGCCCCATCACAACAAGGTCGGTACCTGTGGTCAGGCTTTCCCCGGGGTAGAGGTCAAAGTGAGTGAAAAGGGTGAACTTCTGGCCAAAGGACCGAATATCATGCGCGGCTATCACCGTAATCCCCAAGTGACAGCAGAAGCCATTGACGAAGCTGGTTTTTTGCATACCGGTGACCTGGCAGAGATAGACAGTGAAGGGTTCATCCGCATTACCGGGCGTAAAAAAGAGCTGCTGAAAACTTCTACGGGAGAGTATATCTCTTCTGTGTTCATTGAGCAGGCACTCATGTCCAACGGCTGGTTCGAATATGTGTTATTGATAGGAGAGGGAAAACCGTATGCCGCAGCACTGTTGTTTGTGGAACATGAATTTCTGGGCTGTCTGGCAGTGAAAATGCACAGTACACCGCTTAAAGTCCTGCAATCCAAAAAATTCAGAGAGATGACTGAAAAATACATGGCACAGGTCAACAGGAAGTTGAACCATTGGGAAAAGGTACGTGCCTACAAGGTCATCTCTGATGAACTGACCATAGAAAAAGGCTTTTTGACCCCTTCTATGAAGTTGGCAAAAAAAGTATTGATGGCACATTACAGTGCCGAGATCGATACACTCTATAAGGATCACCTATGAGAAAGAGAAAAACAAAAAAATCACAGGAACGCATTGCCATTATCACTGCGCTGCGTACCCCTATGGCAAAGGCAGGTGGAAAGTTCAGGGAGATGCAGGCCGATCAACTCGGTGCAGTGCTCTTTCGGGAATTGATGATGCGTTCTCCTGTCAGCTTTGAGGAAGTGGATGAAGTGATCATCGGAAATGTGGCACAGCCGATCCATGCAGCCAATATTGCCCGGGTCATTGCCCTGCGCGCCGGTTTTTCCGAAGCCACACCGGCTTTGACGGTACACCGGAACTGTGCTTCTGGGATGGAGTCTGTTACGACGGCCGCGGCACGCATTCATGCCGGTGAGGGGAGTGTGTATGTCTGTGGCGGGGTGGAGTCAATGTCTAACATTCCTCTGGTCTATTCCGAGAAGATGACCACGCTCTTCACCAGGCTGGCACAGTCCAAAACAGCGCTTGACAAAGTCCGTACACTCTTTGGCTTCAGACCCGCTTTCCTTAAGCCTGTTATTGGTCTGATGTCCGGTCTGACAGATCCGGTCAGCGGACTGCTTATGGGAAATACAGCTGAAGTACTGGCACAGGATTTTGGTATCAGCAGGGAGGAGCAGGATCTCTTTTCTCTGAAGAGTCACCAGAAAGCGGCCAAAGCCAAAGAGAGCGGACGTTTTTCCCAGGAGAGTATGGCTGTGGTCTATGATGAAATATCCGGAAAATACATGGATCATGATGACGGTATCCGTGAAGACCAGACTTTGGAAAAACTGGCGAAACTTCGTCCGTTCTTCGACAGGAAGAACGGTACGGTCACGGCAGGAAATTCGTCACAGATCACCGATGCGGCAGCAGGCATGGTGCTGATGTCGGAAAGTGAAGCCAAAAAACGTGGTCTCGAACCGCTTGGTTATCTCACAGAATATGCTTATGCCGGACTGGACCCGAAACGTATGGGACTGGGACCGGTCTTTGCTTCTCATAAACTCTTTAAACAGACAGGTTTGGCTATTGCCGATATGGAGATCGTTGAGATCAATGAAGCCTTTGCCGCTCAGGTCATTGCCTGTGAACGGGCTTTTGCTTCCTATGCCTTTGCGCAGAAGCATCTGGGTGAGAAAAAAGCACTGGGTGCCATCGATCCTGATCTTCTCAATGTCAACGGTGGTGCGGTGGCACTGGGGCATCCTGTCGGAATGACCGGTGCCAGGCTGATACTGACTGTTCTGTATGAGCTTCGCTTGCGAGGTAAACAGCGGGGGCTGGCAAGTCTCTGTATTGGCGGTGGACAGGGTGTCGCACTGCTATTGGAGGTAGAATAATGCATTATTTTAATCAGACAAAAGATGAAAGAGGGGTGGTCACAATGACCTTTGATACCCCTGAAAAATCGGTCAATGTTCTCTGTTTTGATGCACTGTATGAATTTGATCAAATGATTCAGGCTTTGGAGAAGGACAAGAGTGTCAAAGCACTGTTTATCGAGAGTGCCAAAGAGAATATTTTTATTGCCGGTGCAGATATTAAAGAGATCAAAGCTTTTAAAGATGAAAAAGAGATCATAGAGAAGCTGAGTCAGGGACAAGCCATTTTCAGCAGGCTTGAAAAACTTCCTTTCCCGACAGTTGCTGTTATAGACGGTGCCTGTCTGGGAGGAGGGCTTGAACTGGCCATGTCCTGTGACTACCGTCTGGCAACCAACGATGACCATACCCGTCTGGGGCTGGTAGAAGTCAGTCTGGGGATCATCCCCGGACTTGGTGGAACACAGCGTTTACCAAAGTTGGTCGGATACCAAAAAGCCATAGAACTCATCACGGCATCGAAACGTCTCAAGGGTGACAAAGCCCTGAAACTGGGACTGATCGATGCCTCTGTACCCAGCGGCTATCTGGCGTTTAAAAAAGAGGAGTTCATTAAAGAGATCCTTGCCGGTACACTTGCCGGGAAAGTTTCCAAAACACGTCAGGGTGTGAAATGGTATGAACGTATCTATTTTATTAAAGTAATGATCGCTTCTATGGCAAGAAATACTGTGCTAAAAAAGACAGGTGGATATTACCCTGCGCCTATTGAAGCGATTAATGTATTGGGAAAAACCTTGACTATGCCTTTGGCAGAAGGCTTAAAAGTAGAGTTAGAGACCTTCGCTCCTTTGGCACAGTCTGGGATCTCTAAAAATCTCATAGAACTCTTTTTTACCTCTGAAATTCTAAAAAAAGAGACTTTCTCCCGTGCCAAACCAAGAGAGGTCAAAGAAGCAACAGTCATGGGTGTGGGAACCATGGGGTCGGGTATCGCCTGGGCACTTGCGAACAGAGATATCCCCGTCCGACTGGGTGCACGTAAAATGGAAAGCATTGCCCGAGCCATCGCTAAAATGCACAGCAGTTTTGAAAGTATTAAACGCAGAGGCCGTCTGGATGAACGTGAGATCGCCCTGAAGATGGACCGAGTGACGTATACAACCACGATGGATGGGCTTTTCGGTTCGGACTTTGTTATTGAAGCCGTCTCTGAAGATCCGAAGGTCAAACAGGCGATCTACGCACAACTCGAAGCGCGTCTTTTGGACGATGCGATCATCGCGACCAACACCTCTTCCCTTGCCATTACAGACCTTGTGACCGATGCAGCCCATCCTGAACGTTTTGTAGGAATGCACTTCTTCAACCCTGTAGCCAAAATGCCCTTGGTAGAAGTGATCGCTGGAGAGAAGACCAATGCCAAAACGATGGCAACCGTGGTCGCTTTGGCAAAAAGACTGGGAAAAACTCCCATCAAAGTCAAAGAGTGTGCCGGTTTCCTTGTCAACCGTACCCTTTTGCCTTACCTGAACGAAGCAGCTAAAATGTTTGAAGAGGGTGAAGATGTGGAGCGTATAGATAAGGTTCTAAAAGATTTTGGTATGCCGATGGGACCGTTCACCTTGGCCGATGAGGTAGGTCTGGACATCGGACAGAAAGTGTCAGAGATTCTGTATGAAGCGTATGGAGAACGAATGAAACCGTCATCTGTTTTGACAACAATGACAGAGAAAAACTGGCTGGGTAAAAAGACAGGTAAAGGATTTTACCTACATCACGGCAGGAAGCAGTCACTCAATACGGAACTGCAAAGTCTGCAAAACGGTAAAGAGACGTTGGATGAACAGACCATCCTTGACAGAGCCATTCTCATTATGATCAACGAAGCCTCACTCTGTCTGGAAGAGAAAGTGGTCGCCAATGCCCGCTACCTCGATATGGCTATGGTCATGGGGACCGGTTTTCCCGCTTTCAGGGGCGGATTGCTGCGTTATGCGGATGTGCTTGGCATTGCTGAGGTAGTGAAGCGACTTGAATCACTTGAGACGCGTTTTGGTGAACGTTTTGAAGCTTCAAAACTCTTGGTGAAAATGGCTGAGAAAGGTAAAATGTTTTATTTAGGGAACCTCTAAAAATACTTCTCCAGCCTTCCTGTTTTATCAGTTTTCAATTTAAAAAAATTATAGCGCCAATATTCCCGATAAAATAGTTATTTTTCCATATTTTTCTTCCATAATTGCT
>JALSUP010000169.1 GCA_027071315.1 Sulfurovum sp. | reverse complement strand
TCTCTTCCAACTCTTCTGTCCTGACTTTGAGTTATTACGGCGGAGAGAAGTGGATACCGAATTATAACCTGATGGGTGTCGCTAAAGCGGCACTTGAAATGACAGTAAAGTACATGGCAGAAGACCTCGGACGTGACGGCATTCGTGTCAATGCCATCTCTGCGGGACCTATTAAAACTCTGGCGGCAGCAGGTATCGGTGACTTTTCATTTATGCTGAAGTGGAACAAGGCACATGCACCGCTCAAAGAGAATGTCTCTATTGCGCAGGTAGGTAACTCCGGTATGTACCTGCTTTCCGACCTCTCTTCGGGTGTCACAGGTGAGATACACTATGTCGATGGCGGATACAATATCATGGGTATGCCGGCAGTTGAGTTTGATGATGCGGGCAAACCGCATATTGCCTGGAACGGGGAGTCAAAATAAGCATAACGCTATTTTGAAATGTTTTATTGCGTAGGGTTGGCTTCAGCCGACCAAAACACCCCATAACCATGTGACACAACCAAAGGAACACAATGAAACCAGACTCTGCCGAATACCTCGCCAAAAAAGCCTTTTTTGACAAGGTACTGACCATCTATGGACGTAATGCCGTCATGGAAGCCCTCGAAGATGAAGCCGTCAGCATCCATAAACTCCACCTCTCCACGTCAAACAAAGATGCCGAAGTCCTCGAGCAGATGAAAGCACTTGCCCAAAAAAGAGGTATAGACGTCGCCTACCATGACAAGCAGTCTCTCTCACGCATCTCCAAAAATGCCAAACAGGACCAGGGTGTAGCACTCGATGTGGTGCTGGAACACTTTGGAGATGCTTCGACTTTCAAAAAAGAGAATGACCATTACCGCATCATCGCGCTCGATGGTGTGACCAACCCCCAAAATCTGGGTATGATCATCCGCTCCTGTGCTGCAGGCAATGTAGATGCCATTTTGCTTCCTACCAAAGGTGCCGCACAGATCAGCCCTTTGGTCATCAAAGCTTCGGTCGGTACACTCTTTAAAATGCCCATTATTAAAACGTCCAATCTCAAAGAGACTTTGGCTTCTTTTAAAAATGAAGGTGCCGATGTCTACACACTCTCTTCTCACGCTTCCAAAAGCTATAAAGAACAGCCGTATGGCAAGAAGACTATCTTTGTACTGGGGAACGAGAGTGAGGGTGTCAGCAAGTCTGTTGAAGCAGTCTGTACCGACAGCATCGCTATACCGATGCAAAGAGGGGTTGAGTCTCTTAATGTGGCGGTGACGGCTTCACTTTTGGCATTTATTTAGCATACTTTTTCTGATATAATAGTTCAATTAGAAGGATGTTATCCTTACATTTGGAAGGGGAAAAATATGAAACCTGAAGTACATCAAGCACTTACAAAAAGAGCAATTGCTATTTATGAAAAGAGACAAGACAGAACAATCTCTAAAAATTTTTCAAATCGTATTGTTTACGGTACAAAAGCTGAAGACAACTTGACGCCTTCTCGTTTGTGGAATTGGCATTTCTTTCGGCAAAATAACGAGATTTTAGAAAAAACAAGATTTCTTAGAATGCGTCCTACCTCTGAAACGATATTTAATAAACATGTAAAAAAATTACAGTCAACAAGTAAAGAATCATTGGTATATTACGAATACTTGGGTCGGATCATTCATCATATACAAGACATGAACACTCCCTCCCATGTTATTCCTATTTACCATGCTCTAAAACCTAAAGATCTCTTTGAAACGTTTATGTGTGATGCCTTGAACGATACAATGTTTAACCCAGAGATACCACAGGAGCAGTCTTGCCAAAAAGATACACTTTATTACAACTACAAATGTGTGGCACAAGAGACACTCACTCTACTTGAAAATACGCATATCATCACTTCAGTGAATGGACATGAAGATTCTTTACCTCTTACTGTCTTGTGGCAGAATCATCAGGCTTGTCCCGACAGAAAGAATCCTGGTTTTGGGCATTTTACAAAGGACTGTAAAATCTTTGCAGATAAGAGTGATAGTAGTATTATCGTTGACGGGATGGTACATACTGTTACCTTAGAAGAAAAACACAGAATCAATAACATGATATGTGGAAAAGCAATAAGAGACACAATAAACATATTTGAATTTGTAAAATTATAGTTTTAGCATCATTCACTATAGGTTTTGATATATTTTAGCTATACTAAGATATAAAAATAAGTGGACTTTAATAGTGAATATCATACATTTTTCTGATACACATCTTGGCTTTACTGATCTTGATGTAACGAATGTTTCTGGGGTTAATCAACGAGAGGCTGATTTTTACAAAGCTTTCTCGGATGTGATTGATGCAATCATTGAAATGAGACCTGACTATGTCATCCATACGGGAGATCTTTTTCACCGTGCCAGTCCGAGTAATCGTGCCATCACTTTTGCACTTTCACAGTTTAAACGTTTGGAGAATGAGGAGATCCCTTTAGTCATTATTGCCGGGAATCATTCTACTCCACGTACCTCTACTTCCTCACCCATACTCGAAGCACTTCAAACACTTAACAATGTGCATGCTGTTTTTGAACAGCACTATGAAGCAGTTGTGTTTGATGATGTCATTTTTCATGCCCTTCCTCATATTAACGATGAACGTATCATTCCTGATGCTTTAGATCAGATGGAAGAGAGCATAGACAGAAGTAAGAAAAATATTATGATGATGCATTGTTCTGTGGGTGCTCATTACCTCATGCATGAATTTGGAGAATGGGTTTACCCGAAAGAGCGTGAAGATATCTTCGAAAAGATGGATTATGTGGCATTAGGCCATTGGCATGGTTTTTCTTCGGTGGGTAAACACCCAAATGTCTACTATGCTGGTTCGACGGAACGTACCAGTAGTGCAGACAAACGAGATGACAAAGGGTATGTACTGTTAGAGTTAAACGATGAAGTCACGATAACCCATCATACGGTTCAACTTCGAAAGTCACTTAGCTTCAGCATAGATGCAGACAGGTATGAAGAGGAGGTTGGTATTCTTGATCTTTCAGAGATTAAAGATGCTCTTGTAGAGGTTAAACTTATTAACCTAACTGCCTCAAGTTCCATAGACATTAGTAACAAAGAGATCAATGCACTTTTTGAAGATGCACTTCATGTGAAAGTTAAACGTGAATTTAAAGTAGTTGAGGGTGAGTCTATTGAAGGTGATATTGAGTCTATCTCTTTAGAGTCGTACTTTATTTCACATATTCAAGAGAGTGTAACAGATGAAGTAGAGCAGGAGAGATTGACGAGCAAAGCCAAAGCACTTTTTTCACTATATGAGGAGGCAGATGATGATACTCATTAGCCTGCAGATGCAAAACTATAAAAAGTACCAAGACTATACACTTGAGTTTTCCGAGGGTTTAACGGGCATCATCGGCCGAAATGGTTCGGGTAAATCAACTATTTTTGATGCC
Organism: Sulfurovum sp.; assembly: GCA_027071315.1. Classification (GTDB taxonomy): domain Bacteria; phylum Campylobacterota; class Campylobacteria; order Campylobacterales; family Sulfurovaceae; genus Sulfurovum. The sequence goes on along the minus strand of JALSUP010000169.1, from coordinate 2,429 downwards.
ATTACTTTTGCTCTCTATGGAGATGTACATGGAGAGAAGGATACCATCCGTTATGCTAAAGCAGATGTAAAAGAAGCAGTCTCTGTGACGCTGCTCTTTGAGATAGAAGGCAAGAACTATAAAGTACTTCGAGAGATGCGTGGCAAAACACTCACTGCTAAAGCTTACCTCTATGATGGTGATGATGAACTTATAGCAGAGAGTGCCAGAGGGGTTACGGGTGAGGTTATTAGGCTCATTGGTATGAACAAAGAGGCATTTATGCATACTGTCTTTGCTTCACAAAAAGAGCTTACGGCGTTAAGTGGCTTAAAGAGTGAAGAACGAAAGAAGATCATTCGTAAATTATTGGGTCTTGAGAAAATAGACAAGATAGAACAAGAGATAAAGTCTAAGCTTACAGAACTCAATCGTGACATTAAAAGCTATGCTGAGATACTGCTTTCAGAGTCAAATGTAAAAACATTAGAAGAAGAAAAAGAGGCGAAAACCAAAAATGCAGATATCTTGAATAAAGAGATAGAAAAGAGTGTAAAAAGCTTTGAAGCCAAGAATATAGAAGTAAGTGCATTAGAAAAAATGCTCAAATCTTTGCAAGACCTCAAAGATGCTTATACAAAATTAGGCTCTGATCTTACTGTCATGCAGACAAAGCTCGATAGTTTCATCAAAAACCAAAAAGAGAAAAAAGAGAAAATAGTTGAATTGAAAAGTAAAGCGATTGCATATGAGAAAGAAAAGCCACTTCTTGTAGAGTATAAAGCATTGGAAAACAGTATCAATGCATTACAAAAAGAGCAAGTAAGGTATGAGCGAAGGAAGGCTCTAGAAAAGGAACAAGAAGAGCTTCGTGTTCAATACGAAACTACAAAAACACAGAAAAATGAACTTCAGAAAAAAACAGATGTAAAGCCTCAGCTATTAAAAGAGATAGAAGAACAAAACAAGCAACTAGTTGGCATAAAAGAGAAGTTAAAAGAGATAGTAGATCAAGAGAACAAGTTTAACAAAGAAATAGCAAGTTTCCAAGGACTCATTAACGATACAGACAAAAAGATTAAACAGATTGAAGCTATAGGAAAAGGCTCCAACTGCCCGACTTGTACACGTCCACTTTTAGATGAGTATGATAATGTCATTGCCTCTCTTAAAGAGAACATTATCAAACTTCATAGTGATGAGATAGTTAAGAGGGAAGCAGAACTTAAAAAAGTGTTAGAACACAAAGCTAAAGATGAAGTGACTAAAACCACTATGGAGAAGATGTTACAAAAGCTTAGTGGAGATATGCGCTTACTTGAAGCAGATGAAAAGGCGTTGGTCATTAAGGAAACTGAGTTTGCTAAGGTAAGAGAGAAAGGGATAAAAAATAAGCAAGAGTTAGAGACACTTAAAGATGTAAAGTATGATGAAAAACATCACAATGAAGAGCTAGTAAAGAGAGATAATCTCAAGCCTAAATATGAAGCATTGCTAGGTATAGAAAAAGTTATAGCACAGATACCTACACTAGAGAGTGAACTGAAAACAGTAGAGACAAGCATTTCCCAGAGTCAAGAGCATATAAAGCAGCAAGAGCAAAATATAAAAGAACACAGTTATGATGCCAAAGAGCATGAGAAACAAGCAGAACTATATGTAAAGGTACGTAAAGAGAAAGATGATCTGGCCAAATCACTTTCAGATGAGAGGGTAAAACTCAAAGGTGTAGAGGGTGAGATAAATACACTCAAAAGTAAACTTAGTAGAAATGAAGAACAAAAGAAACAGCTTCAAGTCAAACTCGATGACAAAAATGACTATGACAAGCTAAAAGCTTTCATGGGTGAGTTCAAAAACAAGATCAATTCCCAGATTTCCCCTCGCATCAGCCAACTCGCCTCAGAGATGTATGCAACCATTACCCGAGGAAAATATCAGCTCATAGAAGTCAGCAACGAGTTTGACTTCTTCATCTATGATGATGGTGTACGCTACCCCATAGAGCGCTTCTCTGGCGGAGAGATAGACCTTGCCAATCTTGTACTGCGCATCGCCATCTCTAAGACCCTGAGTGAGCTTAGTGGGAGCGGTGGAGTCGGTTTCTTAGCGTTCGATGAGGTCTTTGGATCGCAGGATGAGGAGCGGCGCTACGAGATCATGGAGGCGTTCCACACCATCAAAGAGCAGTATCGGCAGATATTCCTTATCTCGCATGAGAGTGAGATTAAGGAGATGTTTGAGAGGGTGGTGGAGTTGTGAGGATAAGAGGAAAATGAGTTATCATTATCACCTCTAAATTTAGAATTATTTACAGTCCCTACCTGACCACTGATCCTAAAGTTCCTTCATCCTAACACTACTATAAAGGTTTGGGGTAAGTAGCGAGAGATATGTATTTTATAGTGCCTATCTTGTTTTTTTTCTGGCAAAGGAGCTTGCGATACTAG
>JALSUP010000168.1 GCA_027071315.1 Sulfurovum sp. | reverse complement strand
TGGAAGAATTTTTTCTATTGATTTTATAGAATTTCTCTCAAATGAATGAAGGCATCATTTGAGGAATAATGACTTTAGGTTCTGATTTTGGAATTGGGAGGGTATTTTTAGAGGTGCCCTTAAGTGTAGTTGGAAATAGGCTGGTCTACATTACAACACATACAAAAGAGGTAGAAGACCTAGCTGAATTTGGACATGCACAACTTCATATATTAGAACCCTTAGACAGCCAAGTGTCAAATAGTTTGAATAGGACTACAATAGATCTCGGAAGTTTAAATCATCCTAACCATATTTTTGATCAAGAACCTGGTATTAAGATGGCAAAACGTGCTACATCGTTGGTGTCATATTTAGATAATTTTTTAATTATAGGAACAAATGACCCTTCCTTAATTCTTGTTGATTTAGAGCTAAATGAAATTGTAGATGAAAAAATTATGGAATATGATGTTGGGATTTATGATATGTCATTGTATGGGAAAAAGCTAATTATGAGACCTCGAAAAAACTTTATTTATATATGGAATGTTTTTGAAGATTATCATATAGATTAACTATATATACACTGGAGATAAGTTTTGAGCTATGATGAAGATACATTAGTCGAACAACCCGCTATTAACCTTTTTAAGTCTATGGACTGGCAGTCATGCAACTGTTATGATGAAGTATTGGGGCTTGAAAATGGCTCTACGGGCAGAGAAGAACGCTCTGATGTTGTTTTGGTCAGGCGACTCTATGATGCCATAGAAAAACTCAACCCTGAACTGGATGAATTGCTTATAGCCGATGTTGTGACTGAAATGACCCGTGACCGTTCCATCATGAGTGACATTGCTGCAAATGAAGAGATATATAAGCTCATTAAAGAGGGTGTCAAGGTTGAAAGTCTGGAGGATGAGAACAGTGATACCATTACTGTAAAGCTCATAGATTGGGAGAATCCTGAAAATAATGACTTTTTTCTCGCTTCACAGCTTTGGATCACCGGTGAGGTAGAGACAAGAAGAACAGACCTTGTCGGTTTTGTGAATGGACTACCTCTTGTATTTATTGAACTGAAAACATCCCATCGTAAACTTATTAACGCATACAGAGAGAACCTGAAAGACTACCGATCTACAATTCCCCAACTCTTCCGGTATAACCAGCTCATTATCCTTTCCAACGGCATACAGTCTCGTGTCGGTACCATCTCAAGTGGTTGGGAACATTTTTCTGAGTGGAAAAAAATAGCCAAAGAAAATGAACCTAAAAGAGTCAGTCTTGAAGTAATGCTACGGGGAACTTGTGAAAAAAACAGACTGCTGGACATTGTAGAGAATTTTACCCTTTTCATTAAGAAAAAAGAGACGGTAAAGATCGTAGCAAAGTATCATCAGTATCTGGGTGTCAATGATGCACTTGAAGGGGTGAAGCATATTAAAGAGATAGAGGGGAAACTTGGGGTGTATTGGCATACACAGGGGAGCGGTAAGAGTTTCTCCATGATCTTTTTCTCACAGAAGATCTTCCGAAAAATTCCGGGCAACTGGACGTTTGTTGTCATTACTGACAGACGGGATCTGGATGATCAGATATATAAAGGCTTTAATGCGGCCGGTGTCTTGACCCAGGAGTGTCAGGCAGACTCGGGACAGGAGTTGAAGCAGCTTTTACGTGAAGACCATCGTTTTGTTTTTACGCTTATACAAAAGTTTGGTACGAAGGGAGATGAAGTTTACCCTGTACTCTCCAAAAGAGATGACATTATTGTCATTACAGATGAAGCCCATAGAAGCCAGTACGATACCCTGGCAATGAATATGCGTAAAGCACTCCCCAATGCAGCATTTATAGCCTTTACGGGGACACCGCTGCTTGTGGGAGAAGAGAAAACCAGAGAAGTTTTTGGAGACTATGTAAGTGTTTATAACTTCTCGGATGCGATAGAAGACAACTCGACACTGCCACTCTACTATGAAAACCGTGTACCGGAAGTCAATCTCAATAGAGATGATCTTGGCAGTGAAATTGTAAATATACTTGATGAGGCAGATTTGAGTGATGAACAGGAAGCAAAACTTGAACGAGAGTTTGCCAATGCCTACCACATCATAACTCGAAAAGAGAGACTGGATACCATAGCAGAAGATATCGTGGCACATTTTATGGGACGGGAGTTTATGGGGAAAGCCATGGTTGTTTCCATAGACAAAGCCACTGCCATACAAATGTACAATAAAGTACAAAAACAGTGGAAGATGAAGCTTGAACGTCTCAAAATGAAACGAAAAGTACTTCTTGGTTCACAACTGACAAAGTTGGAATCAGACATCGCCTATATGGAAAATACAGATATGGCAGTAGTCGTTTCTGGAGGACAAAATGAGTATGAACGTTTAGAAGCAAAAGGGCTTAACCTCAAAGTGCATCGTGAGAGAATGAAACGTGAAAGGTTGGACGATAAGTTTAAAGATCCGGATGACCCTCTGAACATCGTATTTGTCTGTGCAATGTGGTTGACAGGGTTTGACGCACCGTTTACTTCCACTCTCTACCTTGATAAACCACTTAAAAATCATACCCTTATGCAGACCATTGCAAGAGCCAATCGTGTTTACCCCGGCAAACCGAATGGGCAGATAGTAGACTATATTAATATCTTCGGTGCATTGCAGGAGGCGTTGGGACATTATGGTAACGTTAAAGAGGATGGAGAAGGCTATGGGGAAAATGATACACCGGCAAAAGACAAAACGGTACTTTTTCATGCGCTTGAGGATGCCTTTGTTGCGTTGAATCGTTTCCTGGAAAAATTAAATATAGATTTGTCAGAAATTATTAATGCAGGAACAAATGATTTTGAAAAACTTGCCCTGTTGGACAAAGCCAGTGAAATTCTTTTGGAACCAGTCAATGAAGAAGAGTTTATCTCTTATGTCCGGCAGATCAACCGTATCTTTAAAGGGTTATTGCCAGATACGAGAGCAGATGTCTATGTCACACAACGTGTTGCCATTAATGTTATTTTCAAACAGATGAAAGTCAAGAGTGGGGAAGATATTGATGATGAAGATGTACTTCAGGTAATTAGGAATCAGGTAAATCTTTTACTTGATGATGCCATAGAAACAGTCGCCATTGAATCACACCTTCCCGAACCGGTCGATATTTCCAATATTGACTTTGATGCTTTGGTAAAAATGTTGGAACGTATAGAGACCCCTAAAGTCTCAGATGCACAGAAATTGAAAAATATGATTGCACGTAAACTCCCTTCAATGGTCAAGAAAAATAAAATGAGACAAGAGCTTCAGGAAAAGTTTCAAGCTTTGGTAGAAGAGTATAACCTGGGAGCATACACAGCAGAAATCTTTTTTGAGAAACTTAAACAGTTTATACAGGATGAATTGAACCCGGAAGAGAAGCGTAGTGCCAGAGAAGGTTTAAGTGAAGAGGAACTTGTTATATTTGACTTGTTGGTATCGGAAGTAGAATTGAGTAAGAAAGAACGTAAGCAGGTTAAAGAGATTGCCAAAGTCCTGCTTGAAAAATTAAACAAGACACTGGTAATAGACTGGCGTAAAAAGCAGCGATCAAAAGCACAGGTAAAACGCGTGATTGAAAATGTACTGGACGAATTACCAATGACGTATGATGACAAAATATGGCCTCATTCTGTGGAGATGGTATATCAACATGTTTATGATGCGTATATGGGGCAGGGTGTTAGTGTGTATGCTGCGTAAATTTAAAATTTCAGAGGATGTTGTAATGCGCACTACAGCACCTCTCAATTAAAAGTAGAGTAGCCTCTCTGATTATGAAATCAAAAAAATCCTAAATGTAATACATTATTTAACCATATCATAAATGATACGATTAATTTGACTATTCATATCATATCGGCTACAATAAAGAGAAATGAAAGATAAAACAATGAAACAGACACAATGGATATGGCAGTACAGTGAGTATCCGAATTTTACCTATGATAGAGAAGTGTTGGATCCGCTTATTCAAAAAGTCACGCTGGAGCAGGGGAAACTCATAGCCTATTTAAGTGTCATGGATGAAGCCAACATCAAACAGACGCAACTAAAAACGATGGAGAATGAGATCATCGCAAGTTGTGCTATTGAGGGTGAGATGTTGAACAGAGACAGTGTCCGCTCTTCCATTAAAAAGAAACTTGGGTTGGAGCAGGAGAGACACTACAGTAACAAAAACAAAGAAGACAACTATGTAGACATACTTATAGATGCGAACAGCAACTACGAAGAGGGTTTGTCTTTGGAGAGAATATTCGGCTGGCATCATGCCATGTTTGAAAAGGGCTATAGCAACTTTAGACATATCAATGTGGCGGCATTCAGAGCTGAAGGTGAGATGCAAATTGTATCTGTACAGTTAGGGAAAGAGAAAGTCTATTATGAAGCACCGCCCAGAGATGGATTGGAAGCTGAAATGGACGCTTTTATAGAGTGGTATAATGATACACCTGCCACACTTATGAAAGCTGCGATTGCCCACTTGTGGTTTGTGATCATCCACCCGCTCGATGATGGAAACGGAAGGATCACCAGAGCCATAAGCGATATGGTACTCTCTCAAATAGAAAACTCAAAAATATCTAAACTCTACACCATGTCAAAAAGTATCAATGATGACAGGAAAGGTTATTATGATGCGTTGGAACACACTACGGGGTATATCAAAAAAGATGATCCTCTGGATATTACCCATTGGTGCGAATGGTTTTTTGAGACACTGTACAGTGCACTCATGGAAGCACAGAAGTCGTTAAGCTACATAGTAGACAAAACAAGGTTTTGGGATGTACACAAAGAGGATGGGTTGAATGCCAGAGAAACAAAAGTGCTGAACAAGATCCTAGATATGGGCAGTGAAAATTTCGATGGCGGGCTTAGTAAGAAAAAATATATCAAAATAGCAGATACGACTCCGGCCACAGCGTCAAGGGATATCGCAGACCTGATCGAGAAGAAGTGCATACGGCAAGTAGAAAATACCCAGGGAAGAAATGTACGATATGAGATTATCGTATAGTCATAAAAGGAAAAAAATACCCTCATTTTTTGATAAAAACTTTAAAATGTTTCATATAATTCTCTACAGTTATCCATCTATTAATCATTGATTTTCCAAGCGTACATCTTCAGGGGTTATAATACTCTTAAGAAAGAGAGATCTTTCACAACGATGTTGAGAGTTTGTTTACTCCTTGTCCAAAATTGTGAACTTCCTTGTTTGCTCTTAGCAATCGTACCTACTTAGAAGCGACTTTTTCATATTTCCTTGTTTTTTATATGATCTCCTTGTTTATCGCTTCTAGTTCTTTTTTTCTTGAACTTTATTACCAGACAACATTGTGACCAATTAAAATCTTTGTTGGATATATAGCGAATTAAAAGGAGTGATGATATCAAAATGCCATTCTGTCAGTTAAAAGTTTAAAATAATCCCTGGACCAAAAGTCCAGTACAGACGGATCTTTTATGAATACTTGTACTTCTTGTTTTGCCTTGTCTATGTCTAGAGTGTCTATTTTCTCTTTCATCAACGCTTTTAGTTTTTCTTTGCTAAGTCTTTCTTCCCTGTTAAGGTCCCCACTTTCGATCATCCTCTCCTGAAGGTGTTCCAGGTTTACTTTTACCCCTCTCTTGACATACCACTCAAAGTCATACCAGTCTCTTCCTTTGACTCTTGTTTTCCAGTTTCTGAACAACAATGCATGCAGTTTTCCTGCATAAAGATTTGGCAATGTCATTGCGATAATGTTAAAGGTGGTCGGCAAAAGTAGTGTGTGTGCTTCGGTCTGAAATTTTAGGGGCGGGTTGATGTCGACTTCAAACTTAATCTTTATTTTTTTGCCACTGTGTATGCCGTCCAAAATATGAGACAGGTCATCTATCTCGATGTTCAAGGTATGTATAGAGGTATCATTTTTTAAAAAGGCAGATTCTATATTGCTCTCTTTCGATTTTGACTTTTTGAGAAGTGTCATTTTGATGCCAAGGGCTTCAAATTCGTCTATGACATACGGGAAATAGGTTTCTATATCAAAAGTAGGATCCTTACTTAAAAGCGAAAAGTCAAGATCTTCAGAAAATCTATCTAGCCCATGAATGATACGCAGTGCCGTACCGCCATAAAAAGCAGCTTTTTGAAAAAAACCACCACGATACAACCCCAAAAGTGCAATCTCCTGATAAACTTCTTTGAGGGCATTGATCAGCTCATTTTCACTGTTTATCTCATACTTTGAAAGCATCTGTTCTATTACGTTCATACAGTCATATCCTTTAGTAATTTATATAAAAATTCTACTCTTTTGGACTTTGATATCTCTGCGTATTTTCTTGTTATCTTCAGGTTAAAGTCAGATAATTCATCCATGTCGATCCTTAGATCCTCTTCTAAAAATATCCGCATCGCTTTTTTGGAGGCTATTTTTACACCTTTTGTAGCAAAAACCTTATCGCACAGTGCTTTTTCTTTTGATGCCATCATAAAGTTCCCCTGTTTGGATGAGACGATCTCCACGCCTAGAGCATAAAGTCTCTTGTCAATGTGTCTATAGCTAAAAGTACCATAAGGGGTAGAAAAAGTTTTACTTCTTTTGGTTGTTGCCGAGGTTACTTCTTCTACTCTCTCCGGTATTAGACCATGGTAATTAAGTGCATACTCATACGAGATGTACGAAGGGCCCAACAAATTGTTGGCTATGATCTCTTTAGAGACAAGGGTTTTGACATAGGGGGAGTTGTAAACATAAAGTCCTTTTTTCAGAGGCGTTAAAAGTCCTTGTTGCTTCATGTACTTTATTTTGTCATTAATGTATTTATAGCCGTTTTCAGTCAGTAGGTTTTTGATAGTAGCATAGTCAACAAGAGTATATTGTTGCAAAGATTGTTCTATCATTTTATTCAAAATAGATCCTTTTTGCATAGGTAATAGAAATTATTTCTATTACCTATGTATTATTGTATAGTTTTTTGGGTTATGTTTGCGTTAAATGTTAGAAGGATACACAATGTACGAGACACTTCATATCACTCAGAGAGCCAGACAAAGAGGCATCACTAAGAGAATGATAGAAGCGACACAATTACATCACTATATTGAAATATAATATACTATAAAAGTCCTACATGGCAAGGAGAATCCCATGCGCGAAAAAAGAACACTGCTAAAATGGCTGCTGATATTTCAAATGGTATGGATGCCTCTTGTCCTCATGGCAAAACCAAACCCCGTTAAAAATATTGAATTGAGTAACGGTACGAACAGTGTTTCTGTCTGTGCTAGAGCCTATCATTATTCCTATAATGATATTGTTAGTGATGTGAAACCTTATATTAAAATAGTGCCTAAACAGACTTTTACAGCCAAAAATGAATATGGTTCTGTCTGTTTAAAAGGGTTGAAGCCCAGTACTCACTATACGATCACTTTTCATAAAGATATGCCCTTGGGAAGCACGAACCTTGCTGAAGACTATCGCTTTGAAGTCACAACTTTGGCCTATGAACCAGGTTTTTCTTTTCCGGAAGAGGGGTATATACTGCCGACCAAAGGTGAGATCTCTATTCCTGTAGAAACAACGAATGTCAAACAACTTCAGATTTCGCTTTATCGTATTAACAACAGAAACCTTATTGAAAGTGTCAATAGTTATGGCTTACTTCGCTCTTTGAGCAGTTACAAACTGGATGACATAGAAAGCAGGGATGGGTACAAACTGTGGACTAAAAATTTAACGATTCGTAAAAATGCCCTCAATGAAGCTTTTACCACAGCTATACCCGTAGGTGACTTTTTAAAGAAGAGAAAGCCGGGTGTTTATATTTTGTCTGCGGATATGTTGGATGAGCAGGGCGAAGTTATCTATACTTATAATGCGGATACCCAATGGTTCATGGTGTCTGACATTGGTCTGTATACACTGAAGTCAGACAGGGGTTTGACCGTTTTGACCAAAAAACTTTCTGATGCCAAGCCCTATAAGAATGTACGACTGGAACTCATTGCCAGGAATAATGAAATTTTAGAAACAAAGGTGAGTAAAAACGGGAAAGTATTTTTCCCTGCGCGACTGCTCAATGGGCAGGGCGGGCTGGAAGCCAAAGCCATCTATGCTTATGGTAAAAATGACGATTTTACCGTTATAGATCTTGGCAAGTCGGCACATGACCTCTCCGACAGAGGAGTAGAGGGAAGAAAAAGTCCAGGCTTCCATGATGCCTTTATCTATAGTAACAGAGGGATTTTCAGACCTGGTGAGCAGATGGACTTTCATGCATTGGTACGGGACAAGCTTGGCGTCTCTCAGGCAGGAGTGCCTGTGTCGGTGAAAGTATTTGACTCACGGGAAGTGACTGTCTATACGAAGCAGTTCAAAACAGATGACTTAGGACATTTGGCAGATACACTTAACATTTCAGAAACAGCGAGTACAGGAAAATGGCGTTTGGCTCTCTATGCAGGCAGTGATACAGCGACCGCGCAGTACAGCTTTCTGGTAGAAGACTTCGTGCCGCCGAAAATAAAAGTAGAGCTTGCGCATAAAGTTGAAACCATCAAGTTGGAAGGGAATACAACGATTTCCATTGCAGCAAAATATTTGAATGGGGAAGCTTTACCCAAAGCCTATGTAGAGATCAATACCATCATACATAAAGTACCTTACCCTGTTAAAAAATACAGCCATTACTCGTTTGGAGACATCACAGAGAAGTTTCGCAATAAAACGTTAAAAATGAGAAGTTTTAAAACGGATGAAGAGGGCAAACTAGACATTCCATTTGCAGTATCCAAAACTTATGATACCTCTTTTCCTTTGTCTGCGCATATTGATATATCGGTGAATGAGTTGGGTGGACGTCCCGTACATAAGATCCTTAATGTGTTATATGAAAACCAAGACCGATACATAGGGGTAAAACCAAATTTCGAGAACGATGCTATTGACATGGATAAGTATGCCAAATTCAATGTGGTGTATTTAAAAGATCAGAAATTAACAGAAGAGACGTTGACCTATGAGATCATAGAAGAGTCTGCGCATTGGCATTGGAGAACACGAAACGGGAGTTGGGAATACTATAAAACCTATAGTGATGAAGAGGTCATACAGAGCGGTTCATTTACAAGCAATAGCCGTGAGCCATCTGTCCTTACACTCAAAAAACTTGACTGGGGAAATTACAGACTGGAAGTAAAAGATAAAAATAATGTCATTACGACCTATCGTTTTACCAGTGGGTATGAAGAGAGTAGTTCCAAATCATCACCTGACAGATTGCCGGTTTCTATCGACAAGCAGTCTTACAGGGTAGGAGACAAATTAAGGGTCAACATTAAACCCAAGTTTTCCGGACCTGTTGTGATCTATATTGCCCATGATGACCTTCTGGAAAGTAAAACCATTCAGGCCCATGCCGGTAAACGCAGTGAAGTGACTTTTAAAGTCAAGTCATCATGGGGAAGCAGTGCGTATGTATTGGCTACGGCATTTAGAGCGCAAAGCAAAAAACTGGGTGCCAACCGGGCCATAGGTCTTGCCCCTGTCAAGATTTCTCATCCGGAGCAGGAAATTCACCTATCAATGCAATATACCGAAAAGACAACGTCCAACAGTAAAGTCAAGGTTACCCTTAGATCCAAAGATGCTAAAAGAAGAAAGACACACTTTACTTTGGCAGCCGTCGATGAGGGTGTTTTAAACCTGACCGCATTTAAAGTACCGGACCCTGTCGCGTATTTTCTGGGGCAACGTAAACTGGGGATAGAAATCCGGGATATTTATGCTGACCTCATTAAGGCCAGAGGTGCCCATGCACAGTTCAATGTGGGTTCAGATGAAGCCTTGGCACAGGCAATCCGTGATGATGTAACAACCAACAAAAGAGAAGTCGTTGCACTTTTCACAAAAGAATTGACTTTCAACAAAAACGGTGTGGCTGAAGTAGCATTGGAGATCCCTGATTATCAGGGTGCCTTACGATTGATGGCTTTGGCATGGAATAAAAAAGCCACAGGTTCGGCTGAGGGAGAACTGATCGTAAAAGACGCGATCTCCATAGAGTACTATATGCCGCTTTTTATCTCTGTTGGAGACAAGGTTGAAACACTTTTCACGATAGACTTTGACAATACCATTCAACCGGGGGCCTATGAGATCAGAGTAAGAACGCAAGGGGGTATTGCCCTTGATCATAGTACTTTTTCTGTTACAATTGAAAAAAACAAGACATTGAAATTTTCGAAAAAACTTGTCATGGACGGGAAGAAAAAAGAGGACGGTACGGTCATTGTAGACGTTCTTAAAGACGGAAAAGTCATGAAGACAAAGCGCTTTGAAATTGCAGTAAGAAGTACGTACCCGGAAACCTATGTGCGGAATATGGGTATGTTAAAAAGCCAACAGGCACTCACTGCGGCAAACATGGTCGACACTTCACTCTGGACAGCACCTGAGAGTTTGAGTCTAAAAGTATCAGCTAAACCCATATTGCCTGTTGAAGCGTTAAAAGGTGAGTTGTATTATTACCCATGGCGTTGTGCCGAACAGACAACAAGCCGTGCCATGCCCTGGCTGTTTTCAAAAAAGAAGACCGAAGAACAAAAAGAGATCATCCCCAAAGCCATTGAACGTCTTTTGACCTATCAGAATGTGTATGGCGGTTTTGGGTTGTGGTATAGCTCACGCAGAGACATGTGGGTTTCTGCCTATGTGATGGATTTCCTCACCAGAGCTAAAAAAGCAGGCTATGCTGTCCCTAAGCAAAATATTGACCTGGGACTTAACTGGATAGAAAATCAGCTTGAACGCTGGAGCAACAATGGGTACAAACAGGAAGCGGATGCTTATGGATTGTATGTTCTGACCAGAAATGGACGCATCCTCATGTCTGAGCTAAAGTACCATGCAAACGCTCAGAAAAGCCAAATAAGGTCAGCGCAGGCCTGGGCACATCTTGCTGCCTCGTTTGCCTATGTGGGTGAAAAGAAACTGGCACAAAAAATGTTTGAAAAAGCAAAACATGCCCTGGGTAACAACTATAACGGTTGGTACTATTCAAACTATGGAGGTGCTTTGCGTGACGAAGCTTCTTTGATCGCCCTGATGATCGAGTCTAAAGTGGGAAATGACTGGGAGAACCTTTTAGGTGATCTTGCATTAAAGACACAAAAAGAGTCGTATCTGAGTACACAGGAGATGAGTGTGCTGTTAAGAATCGCTTTGGAGCTTGGAGATGCAAAAGATGCAAAGTTGAAGTTGTCCGTCAATAATGTTTTGCTTCCTTTAGGAAAAGAGATCTATAGAAAAAAAGCTGCTACACTGGCAGAATTACCTACTGTAAAGAATGTAGGCAGCTCAAACAACTGGTATGATCTCAGTTTTAAAGCAACACCAAATGCAAGCTACTATCACACGCAGAACGATAACGGCTTTAGTATTTCTAAAACCATCTATACGATGGAGGGTGAAAAGGTCGACCTTGCAAAGATTGCACAAAACAAACGTCTGGTTGTTGTCCTGACCGGTAAAATTGAAAATACAAAAATTGATGATCCTCTCATTACCGACTGGCTCATAGCAGGGTTTGAATTGGAAAATCCAAGTATTACAGGTATTGACCCAACTAGCACGTTGAAATGGTTAGGCAAGCAGACAAAAACAGAACATTTGGCCTATAGGAATGACCGTTTCGCTGCTGCGCTTGACATGACCAATGAAAAAACAAATGAGTTCAAGATCGCTTATGTGGTAAGGGCAGTCAGTGCTGGTCGTTTTGCTTTGGCCCCGGCAAAGATAGAAGATATGTACCAACCAAGATACCGGGCCTTTAGTCAATTTTTCAATGAGAAGGTCAAGATCGGTCAGGTCAGTCAAACGGTGGTGCAACAAGCGGCTAAAGTAGACAATAACATGACAAAGAAAGAAAAGCCTGAAGATAAAAATAAACCCACTATCTTAACGGAACAGGATTATCTCGATGTCTATGACTACCCGGTGACAGATCTTTCCAAATACACCATTGTACAACTGAACTTCTTGCGTAACAGCATTTTTGCCCATGCAGGGTTGAGTTTTGAAAAAAGCAACCCTATGTTACACCAACGATTCACGCCATACAGCTGGTACAAACCAACGAGTGACAAATCCAGTATTATCTACAAGCAGCTAAGTCCACAACGCGAAGCCAATGTACAAGCCTTGCTCAAAGAAGAGAAGCGCCGTGGTGGTGGTTTGGTCCTGTCAGATTTCTACAGGGTCAATCACCGTCTCATGACGGAAGAATCTTTGAAAAAATATGACAAAGCAAGCCTGCGTATCTTAAGAAACAGCCTGTTTGCCCGTTATGGACTGTCGTTTAAAAAGTCGGCACCGGAGCTGGATACCATTTATGCCTATATGCCGTGGTATAAACCCAATGACAGCATTACGGTAAGCCAGATCTTCGATGAGCAGATGAGTGAGATGGAAAAAGCAAATATTCTTTTGATGATCAAAATGGGAAAAACAAAGTAGCACAGAGAAGCGATAGCACGATGATGAAAACAATTTTAAAGCTCCTGCAAACACTGACACTTGTCACAGTATTTGCAGTGGCAGGATTTTTCATCTTTGACAAACTCGATCCTATTGACACAAAAGCCATGTACGATACTTCACGTATTGTAAAATATGCCAACGGTACGTGGATGTATGCCACGACCAACCAAACACAAAAATGGCGTTTCGCCGTAGACCTGGACAAAATAGACCCCAATTTTATACAACTGCTGCTGTCTTATGAAGACCAGCGGTTCTTCACACATTACGGTGTGGATCCTTTAGCCATGGGTAGGGCGGTAGGTCAGCTCATAAGACATAAAAAAGTGATCTCCGGCGGTTCTACCGTTACCATGCAGCTGGCACGTTTGTTGCACCCACGGGAACGTACTGTAAGCTCTAAACTCATTGAGATCGTAAGGGCATTGCAGCTGGAGTTACACTATAGCAAAGAGGAGATCCTTTCTGCCTATTTGACATTGGCACCGTACGGGGGTAATGTGGAAGGCATTATTGCTGCGAGTATGCGTTATTTTGGGAAATATCCTTATGCCCTCTCCGCCAGTCAGATGGCATTACTGGTAGCCATGCCGCAATCTCCTGAGAGTAACAGACCTGACAGGCATTATGCAAGAAGCATCAACGCACGTAATAAAGTCTTGCTTTATGCCAAAAATGAAAAGCTGATAGGTGACTATGAATATAAACAGGCACTCACAGAAACTCTTCCCCGAAGTGTAAAAGCATTTCCACGACATGCGCCACACCTGTCGCAAAAGCTATTGAAAAGATCAAAAGAGAAAACAATTCATACGACACTCAATGCCTTATTGCAGACACAGTTGGAACACTGGGCATTCAGTAAAGAAAGTAAACTGGACAAAGAGAGTACTTTAGCCGTTTTAGTGGTACGGAACTCAGATGCTTCCGTGCAAGCCTATTTGGGGTCACACAATATGTTCAGTAAACGTGTATCGGGCTATGTCGATATGATACCCGCCATACGCTCTCCGGGTTCAACATTAAAACCCTTTATCTATGGCTATGGTTTTGAAAAACATGTCATACACCCCAACACCAAGATACTGGACAAAGAGACACGCTTTGGTGACTATATGCCACATAACTTTTCCTATGACTACAGCGGTGAGGTGACGATGTCTTATGCGCTGCAGAACTCTTTAAATATTCCTGCGGTCAAGATACTGAACAAAGTGGGTGTGGAAGATTTTGTGGGAAGGCTCAGCAGTGTATCGGGTGCTCTGCACATACCCAAACAGTATGCCAGTCTGCCCATTGCCCTGGGTGGCGTAGGTTTGTCCTTATGGCAATTGAGCCAGCTCTATGTGGCATTGGCAAATGAAGGGAGGGCCAATACGCTGCATTATTTGCCACAGGAACAGAATGCTTCAGTGGATAAAATACTTTTCGATACACAGACAGCCAAAATGACTACTGCTATTTTAAGAGAAACACCTGCACCCGAAGGTTTTACCAATAAAAATCAGCAAATTGCCTATAAAACGGGGACAAGTTACGGTTACCGTGATGCCTGGACCATGGGGTACACCAAAGACTACACCGTTGCCATGTGGGTCGGTAAACCGGACAACAGCATACAACTGAAAAAAACAGGCCGAACAGCCGCGGCTCCCCTGGCATTTGAAGTCTTTTCACTACTGCATTCTTTAGGTATGTATGAATCATGGGATTGGTCTGCTTCTTATTTGGGGAGTCATGCCCCGGAAGGATTACAACATTTCGATACAGAAGTAAAAGAAGAAGAGGCGACTTTGGCCTTTCTCTACCCCAGTGAAAATGAACGTTTTATGTCTGCGGACTGTTCCGATGCCATTGTAGAGGTCATGGTGGAAAATGGGAAAGCCCCTTACTTCTGGTACATCGATGAAGAAGCCAAAGCGTTTACAAAAAACAGATTCAATATCCCCTTCAGCCATGGAGGACATACCATCAATGTCATCGACAGCAGTGGAGAAACCATCAGCAGGCATATATGGGTAAACAAGCCGGAGTGTTGACAAACGGGACATTTTATATTATAATCAAAATAAAAGTATGGGTATGACACAGGCAAACGAAATTAGAAATAGAATAAATACGCTTAATTACAATCAAGAGTATAATGCAGCAATTTTTGATGATATAGCCAATAGAGAGACTATTAAAAAAACATTACAGCGAAGCCAGCACATCATTGCCAAAACCAGTACAAAAAAATTCTATCGTTTATATTTGGAGAACCATACAGAACCTATGCCTTATAGTATATCTGATACTCAAGATAAGGTAAAATTTGATCCGAAAGAGTATACATTTAATACTTTTTGGCAAACATCAAGACCAAGTATTCAAAGCGTATCGGCAATCATTAGAAATTATCTGGCTGCGATGAACCCGAAAGATATCCAAATCCTCTGTAAAAATTTTGGACGCAACAGAGTAAAAAGAGAGCTCATCCAAAAATATAAAGAGTTGTATACTCAGGGGTATATAAATATAAAAGGAATGGAGATCCCTTTAGAGGGTAGATATGACCGAAACCCCGCTTTTAGAGAGATACTCGGTATGATCAATGACTGTTAAGGTGATAAAAGTTTCAGATAGATAAAATCTATATGATTTTATCTAAAAATAAGAACAGCCAAAAGATGATGAAATGGTTTATCTTGATGAAGACAAACCTGTCAATATGACATTTGAAGAGATTAAATATGATACCTTGTTGCTAATGAAAACAAGATAGTTTACTTGATAGAATAAGAGAAGGGCACCTCTAATAACCCATTATGAGCGTATAGGGTTATTAGAAGTGCCCAGAAATAAAAAAGGAACCCCATGACTCCCACACTCTACTTTGTTGACGTAGAATCAACAGGCATTGACCTGAAAAATGACAGGCTGATACAACTTGCCTTTCTGAAAGTACAGGGCGACAGGATCGAGGCATTCAATGACCTCTGTTACACTGACATCGAGATGAACGATACCGTTGTCAATATCCACCATATCACCAATGCCATGCTTGAAGATAAATACTGGCCTTATGAGACGGATGCGTTCATGGAATTGGAAAAAGGGAACAATCCTTCCAACTATTTCATCGCACACGGTAACGAACTCGATGTTGCCATGCTGGAACATGAAGAGCTCACCCTGGAGATGCAGAAGATCGATACTGATAAATGTTCCAGACTGCTGCTCAAAGAGGCGCAAAGCTATAAACTCGAGGATCTCATTAGCAGTTATGGATTGACACAAAAAGCGGAAGCCGTCGCAAAACAGATCGGGTTAGAAAATCTGGATGCCCATGATGCCCTGAGTGATGCGCTGTGGCACTACGTGCTCTTTGAACTGCTGCTGGAAAGAGTGGAGGGTGACATTGACGCGTTGGTCACACTCACTGCTGAACCTATGATGCTTGAGAAGATCACTTTCGGGAAATACAAGGGGAAGAGCTTTGAAGAGGTCTTCCAAAAAAGCCCTCTCGACCTGGTCTGGATGTACGTCAACATGGCACACGACTGGGCAGACCTGGACTATACCCTCGCTCATTGGTTAAAACAGAAAGAGTTTTTCTGGAAGAAGGCGCAGGATGAGAGGAAAGCGGCAGCACAGCTTCGGTATTAAAAGATGATCATTTACTAAATGATATGAGGTTTGATTGTTGAAATGTCTGTAATATCATTTATGATATACTCAATATCTCATAGATACGAGTTTTGATATAATGTGTGTCCTGACACTAAAATTTCTAAAAATTTTAGTGTCTATAAATATCGTACCGTGTATTGCGTCCTGCACTGCCTCTAACTTGCTCAATGAAGCCCAGAGTATGCAGTTCTTTGATATCTCTGGTAGCTGTTGCTTTGGAAACTTTTGTCATTCCCATATACTTTTTGGCTGTCAATCCACCTTCAAAATTGCCTACACCGGCATCTGCAAGCCTGTTGAGTACTTTTATCTGCCTCTCATTTAAATTTGCTTGATCAACTCTGTCCCAAAATTTGGTTTTGTCTATGACGATATTTATATTTTCAAGAGAGAGATCAATGGCACGGTCAAAAGTTTGCAAGTGCCATATTATCCATTTGGTAAAATCAAAACTCCTGTTGTATATCAGGTTTTGACTCTGTTCTAAGGTATTGTAGTATCCTTTTCTGTCTAAATTGATCGCCGAGGATACAGAATAATATTTATAATTCAAATCTAACTCTCTGGAGAGAACATAATCAGCAATCACTCTTGCAATTCTTCCATTCCCGTCATCATAAGGGTGTATCGAAGCGAACCAGAGGTGCGAGATACTACTTTTGATATAGGGATCCTCTTGAGATGTATTGATGTAGGCAAGCAAACGATCCATATCATCTTTAATCCTCTTATGGGGAAGCCCGACATAATGTATCTTCTCTCTGCCAATTGCCCCGGAGACTATATGCATATCATCATAGTCTCTAAAACAGCCGGCATTTATTTTATGCATACTGCTGTGATTACCGGGAAATAGCGCATGGTGCCAACTGTGTATCCTCTCTATGGTGAGTGCTTCATGGTTAAGATTACTGTCAATCAAAATATCAACCAGTGCATCCGTATAGTGGGTAGAGGTATCTTGGCTGTAGTCAAAGGCTGCATCCAACTTTTTACATACTGAAGATCGTACACTCTCCCTGTTTAAGTATGCTCCTTCGATCTCATTGCTGGTGATGATCTCTTTTGTCAATGACTCCACTTTGAATTCAGTATTTCTTGTGTTATCAAGCATCGCTGTTATTTCATCAAGCCTACCCGTATTGTATGCAACTTGAGTAAGTAATGGCACGACTTTTTGCAGATCATAATCGAAGAGAGGATACCGTGCATCCTGCCAGATCCATTTGATGTTTTTTTGCATAATATAACCCTGTGAGCCGATTTAATAGGTAATCATATCATAATATTGAGCCGATTATCAAGCTAATCGGCTCAATATATAAACCCCAATACATAAGGTGTGGAATCTGTGTGTTTATGTGAAGTCGAAGTAATATCGAAAATATTGACATTGAAAGAAAAAGTAAGTAAAATAGTAATACCAAAAAAAGTAAAGGTATTACTATGAAAACAATTACGCTAAAAACAGATGATGGATTTTTTAATAAAGTAACTGATCTGGCAAAGCAGTTGCATTTGAGCAAGAGTGAACTTATCCGCAGAGCCATTGCCGAATATGAAGAGGTAATGCATCGCAAAGAGATCAAAGAACAGATGAAACAGGCTTCTTTGAGGGTGAGAGACAGCAACACTGCTGTAAGTCAGGAATTTGACACTGTGACAGCAGATGGTCTTGACAATGTATAACAGAGGAAGTATTTACCTGGCAAAACTTTACCCTTCAAAAGGACATGAGGTAGGAAAGACAAGACCTGTACTGGTTTTGCAAACAAATATGTTAAATCACATAGGACACACGACGATCATTGTCATACCTTTAACAACGCAATGCATAGACAATGCCTACCCACTGCGTTATCGTCTGGAAAGGCGTGAGAATCTAAAAGAAACCTCAGAATTACTTTGTGACCAGATCAGAGCAATCGATATTCATAGGCTGTTACCTGATAAACTTGCTTCATTATCGGACACAGAGATGATTGAAGTTGAGAAACAGGTAGAAAGTATATTGGATTTTAGGTAGGTCAGTAAACCTGCTTCTGAGTTTGGTATTAAAGTTGAGGATTTTTCGAATGAGCCAAAAGTAGATTCAAAAAGGGTGGGTTTTACCCATCACGCAATAAAATCTGAATAATACAAAGCTCTCGCCGAAGGGCTAATCACTTTGTTAGAGAGGTTTTAGATTTTCAGAGGTAGATTAGACCCGATAGTTGGAAAATAAAAAGGTAACTTGTCTCCTGACCCTAAAAGTTTAAAAGTTTTGATAAAAATTGGAGTTTTTACCCATAAATAAAATATGTGAGTAAAATTTAAAAATATCTACTCACATTAAAAGTATTTGTGTAAAATGTACATAGAATGACTCAGATAAAGAAAAGAGGCACTATGGACGAGATGACAAAGCCATACATCCCAGATGATCTACCGGTAGCAAAAGACCTTGAAAGTAAAGCCATTCTTAAAAAGGCTCTTGAAGCCAATAAAGCACTCGCGGAACTCAAAGGAATGGCTCGTTCCATACCAAACCAGGCTATTCTCATCAATGCTCTTGCCTTACAGGAAGCAAAAGACAGTTCCGAGATAGAAAACATAGTCACCACACACGATGAACTCTACCGTGCTATGGTAAGCAGCTCTAATGTCTCTAATGCGGCCAAAGAGGTACAGCGTTATAGGGAAGCACTCTATAAGGGCTTTGCACTTATAGGGGAACACAAATTATTACTGAAGCGTCACATCGTTGAGATACAAAGCATACTGGAAGAGAATGATGCAGGTATCCGTACACAGATTGGAACGGCACTTAGAAATGAGAGAACCGGTGAAGTGGTCTATATGCCTCCGCAAGACCATGAAACTATTCAGAATTTAATGAATAATCTGGAGCAGTATATCAATGATCCAATGCTTGATGAATATGACCCTCTCGTTAAGATGGCAATCATCCACTATCAGTTCGAGTCCATTCACCCATTTTATGATGGCAATGGTAGAACAGGACGTATTATCAATATCCTCTACCTTATACTGAATGATCTGCTTGAATTGCCAGTATTGTATCTTAGCTCTTATATCATCCGTACTAAAGCTGACTACTATCGACTGCTCAATACAGTACGAACAGAAAATGCCTGGGAAGAGTGGATACTGTATCTGCTCGAAGGTATAAAACAGACTTCATTGGAGAGTGTACACCTGATAGAAGGTATCACGTCACTCATTAGCCAAACCAAACATGAGTTAAGAGAGAAGTTACCAAAGCTCTATTCTAAAGACCTATTGGAGTTACTATTTAGGTACCCCTATACAAAGATTGGCTTCCTGGTGGATGAACTTGGTGTGACAAGAAAGACAGCTGGATTGTATCTAAGAGCTATTGAGGAAGCTGAGATATTGGAAAGTGTGAAGATGGGTCGGGATGTTTATTTTGTGAACAGAAGGCTCTTTGAATTATTGCAAATGGGAGTAAATAGATGAGTGATAAACAAGTAAAGTGTAAAACAAGAGTAGCTGACCATGGTGAAGTCTTTACCGCTGAGCGTGAAGTGAATGCACCAATGGTGTCCCTCTTCCTTAATTTAAACAGGATTCAAAACTGTAGGGTGGGTTTTACCCACCACGTAATAAAATTAGCATAAAATAAAACTCTCGCCGTAAGGGCAGATCACTTTGTTAAAGAGGTTTTAGATTTTTAGGGGTAGATTAAAAAAGTAGCCTGTCCCCATTTCCCTTAATTTGTGTCCTGACCTTAAAAGTTTTGAGTTCTGAAAATATGACAATATGACATATTTTTGAGTTTAACTTATTTTTTCTATTACACTATTGCTATATTATCCGGGAGTAGGTTATGAAAAAATTGATCATGCAGCGTATTTGTCAAGCTCTTTTATATTATTTTTCTTGTAAATGCGAACCAAAAATGGTACAATGTAATGAATAAGAAAATAAATGTTGTTTTCTTTAGAACAGAAGCAGGAAATGAACCTGTACGGGAATGGTTATTGTCCTTAAATAAAGAAGATAAAAAAGCAATAGGTGTTGATGTTAAAACAGTTGAATATGGTTGGCCTATTGGGATGCCGGTTTGCAGACCGTTGGGTAAAAGACTTTATGAAGTGAGAAGTAATATTTCAGATAAGCGTATAGCTCGTGTGATTTTTACTATTATAAATCAAACTATGATTTTACTTAATGGCTTTGTCAAAAAAACGCAAAAGACACCTAAAGAAGAGATAACATTGGCATTGAAACGACTAAAGCCGTTTTATAAAAGATAACTGAAACGGCAGAAAAAAGTGAGATAAACATAGGAATTCCATTTCCTTTTTGAAGTACTCTGATTGAAGAGTACTTTGAAGATGAAATCATCATCTAAAACAAT
>JALSUP010000167.1:2773-5954 GCA_027071315.1 Sulfurovum sp. | reverse complement strand
AAGAAGCGGCATGGTATAGATGGTTAAATTCTTTTTTGTCTTTTCTATGGCTTTGAGTATCTCTGTTCCCCAGCGGGGTGTGACGGTCGAGAACTTCAGATCATCCGCTTTGGAGTGTGCTGTCACGTTAGGATCAGAGCAGACCGCATCGACATTCAGCTTGAGATTGATACTCACACGGGGAGCCACCCAGCTCAATAACTTTGCCATGGGGATCAGATACCACTTGGTCGCCTCTACCGGTTTGATGGTCGTACCGCAGAGTATCAAGCCGTCCAAAGCATCCTGATATACCATCAGATAATTCGTTGCGATGGTAGTGCCCATGGAGTGTGCGAACATCATGACTTTTCCCGGCTGTTCCTCTTTTACCAGAGAGACAAAACGGTGGAGGTCTTCGGTGTATTCTGACCAGCGGTTGACGTGGGCACGAATACCCGGAGAGTTGCCGTGTCCTCTGGCATCAAAACCGTAAACGGCAATGTTACGCTGAGTCAAGAAGTCTCTAAAGGGTGCATAAGAGGCAATATATTCACTCAAGCCATGCACAATGATCAGCGTGGCTTCCACTTTTTCGGGAATGACCGCTTCATAGTAGAGTTTTGTGCCGTCACTTCCTGTAAAGTATGCTTTTGTTGTTTTCACCTATAGCACTTTAAAGGAAGCCCTACTTTTTATCGAAATGATAAATAGAGTTCTTTTTGTTCGGTTTCTGGTCTGTCCACCCTAAATAAGAGGTTTTCAAATGTTTGCCGTTATTGGAGAATTCCATAATGATCTTGTGAATATGGTCCTCATTGGAGTTACACAGTTTTGTTTTCATATTACAATTAAAGATGATCTTCTCTTTTGTCGTATTTTTGAGATCCATCGTAAACTGCGGCTGATTCATCTTGGTACAGTAATGCGTTGCTATGACTTCGGTACAATCCACCACATCATCACAATGGTACATCGTGACCATCTGTTTCTCAGTATCGGGAAGGAGGTCCTCCTGAAGTGTCGAACCAAAGCCTATGAACTTGTAGGCTACCCCTGTCTTGTCAGTCCCCACCAAAGGAAAGACCATCGGGTTTTTATAGGCACCAGTCGTGTCTATCTGCTTGTCTTCCGGGGAAAGTTTCCAATCACCCTTCAAAGCTTTTTTCATGTATTCGAACATATCTGAGGGGTCTACATCTTTCGCCATAGTGCTAGAAGCGAAGAGTGTGATCAGGGAGAGGGCTATCAGTATTTTTTTCATGTGTATTCCTAAGCGTTTTTTTGCATTATATCAAATTTTTGGGAAAAGCATAGGAATACGCTTTTTGTAGTCGACATAGGCTTCCCCCAGCGTTTTCACAAGATCTCTCTCTTCATAATAGAGTCCAATGAAGATATAAAGCGTAAAGATAAATGCAAAAAGAAAGTGTCCCAGACTCATAGAAGGCGTCGCCCAAATACCCAGCATTGTACCTGCCTGTATAGGGTGACGCATGTATTTGTAAAAGCCTTTTTCGGTAAATTCAGCTTTGGGGTCGGGGATGTTTTTTATATATCGCCAGATCTGATGCAGACCGAAGAGTTCGAAATGGTCTATTTGAAAGGTCGCCAAAGTAGCCACACTCCAACCCAAGACATAAAGTGCACTCAAAAGCCAAAAAAAGATGCCACTATCAAAATGCCAAAGTTCGCCTTTTATGGGCATCCAGAAGTAGATGATAAGCGCCAGGAAAAAAGCAGAAAGAAGGGTATAGGTACTGCGTTGTGCCACTTCAGGGACAAGAGAATTAAACCATTTTTTAAAAGAAGGGCGTACCATGAGAGAATGCTGTAGACCAAAGAGTGCAATGAGCATCACATCTAGCATCATTGCGAAGAGCGTATTGGGGTCTGCCACAGCAGAGTCAATGGTACTTGGCATAAAGGCCCAGGGGTAGACCCAAAAGACCATGTAGACCAAAGTACCAAAGCCCAGGAGGTAGCTTAGTAGACCGTAGAGGATGAGTGGTATATTTTTCAGCATAGGGAAAAGTCCATCATAAGCAGGGGAATCTCCCTGCTATACTTTACACACACCCAGGTCAACATGCTTATATTCTGCACCGACAAGCTCACAGGCTCTTTTGGTAATGTTCTGTACCGTGAAACCGAACTTTTCAAACAGAAGGTTTGCCGGTGCAGAGGCACCAAATGTTTCCATGCCAAGGACATCGTCCGCATAACGGTAATACTCAGTAGCCGTTGCCGCTTCTACCGCCAGGACTTTTGTACCCGGGTCAACGACAGTCTCTTTATAGGCTTTGTCCTGCTCATTGAAGAGATCAAGACAGGGGACAGAGACAACATTGGCTTTGATGCCAAGTACATCAAGGTGACAAGCCGCCTGAAGACAAGGCATCAGCTCAGAACCAGAAGCCATCAACGTCATGGTTGCTGCTTTTCTCTGCTTCACAATGTAGGCACCTTTACTGACATCACCAAAGTCTCTTTTAGGCTTTAATGTTTTAAGTTTCTGACGGGAGAGAACAAAACCGTGCGGTGCCTGTATTTCCAGTGCTGTTTTCCATGCTTCCACATTTTCAGTCGCATCCGCCGGTCTCCATACATAGAAGTTCGGTAAGGCTCTGAACTGGGAAATTTGCTCAATAGGCTCATGCGTCGGGCCATCTTCACCCACACCGATGCTGTCATGCGTCCAAACAAAGAAGTTTTGTATCTTCGTTAAAGCTGCAATACGTGCTGCCGGCTTGAGGTAGTCGGAGAAGACAAAGAAAGTCGCATTGAACGGAATGGTTGTCCCGTAGAGTGCCATGGCATTGGTAATGGCTGCCATAGAGTGCTCACGAATACCAAAGTGCAGGTTTCTTCCTTTTGGGAAGTTTCCAAGGTCTTTCAAGTCTGTTTTGTTTGACGGTGCCAAGTCTGCTGAACCACCAAGGAATGAAGGAATGGCAGTCGCAATGGCATTTAAGATCTTACCGTTTGAATCTCTTGTCGCTACTTCCGGTGCTTCTGAAAAGTCCGGGTATTCAATGCTTGAAAAGTCTGGGTTCAAGAGTTTTTCAAGAGCCACATTCTGCTCTACAAGCGGTGCCTCTTTTTGTCTGTGTATCCACTCTTTTTCAGCCAGTTCACCCTTTTCAAGGGCACATCTGAAACGTAAAAGTACATCTTCAGGGATCTGGAATGTCTTTTCAGG
>JALSUP010000167.1:0-2673 GCA_027071315.1 Sulfurovum sp. | reverse complement strand
TTTTTAGGGTTATGGCTGAGTTTCTCAGAAAGAACCACTGCAATGTCTGCAAGACCCATAGGTGCGCCCGGGTGTCCTGAGTTTGCTTTTTGTACCATATCTGCTGCTAAAAAACGAATGGTGTTCGCCATTTTTTTACGCATTTTGTTCTGTTCTGTCATTACTGCCATGTTCATTCCTTCAAATTTCGATCTATCTTTTCATGTTCGATAAAAGCGAGCCTACATTTTAAAGCCGTAGGTTCGATTTTATCGAACAAACATATTTATTGATGCCTATACAGGTATTTATCCATCAAAGGGGCTAAAGCCGTTTGTAACTTCTCATCAAAGTCTTCAAATCGTCTTTGTAAATCTTTTGCCAAAGTATCCGCTTCTGCGACAGTTGCGTCCAATCCCAAAAGGTTTACAAAGCTATTTTTGTCACCATCATTTCCGGTAGTCTTACCCGCCTCTTCTTCACTCTGCGTCTCATCTATGATGTCATCCTGAATTTGAAAAAGCAGACCAAGGTCTATACCAAAATCGTAGAGTGCCTGCTGCACAATTGTATCAAGCCCGACGATCACCGCACCCATCTGCAAAGAGACCGCAATAAGTTTTGCCGTTTTATTTTTATGCAGCTCTTTGACCTGATCTATCGTCAAAGGGGTATTTTCAAAATAACAGTCGATCGCCTGCCCTAGGACCATACCACGGCTTCCACCATCACGGGCAAGCAGTTCCACGAGTTTGATCTTCACATCTGCACGCAGCGGAGCTTTGGCAATGAGGTAAAAGGCATCTGAGTTGAGTGCATCACCTGCGAGTATGGCTGTGACCTCATCATAACGTTTATGCAGGGTCTGGTGTCCGCGACGCAGGTCGGCATTGTCCATAGCCGGGAGGTCATCGTGTATGAGAGAGTAAGTGTGGAACATTTCCAGAGCAAGGGCCACAGGAAGTGCCGAGTTGTAGAGCATTGGTTCATAGACATCGACAATATTTAACAGCAACATAGGACGAAAGCGTTTACCGCCTGCCACAAGCATATCACCAAGTGCTGCTTCATACACAGGATGAAAGCTTGGTACCTGAGGTAAGTTTTCTGTTAAATAAGTTTCAAATCTTTGCATAAAATCCCACTACATTAAATTGCTAGAATTATATCTAAATAGGCTAAAATAAGCTTATGGAAAAAGAACAACAACGTAACCTTATAGGTTGGATAAAGAGAATCGCCGCTGTCAGCACCATTGCTGTCTGGACATATGTCATGTTCACCTTCCTGAAAGACCCCGGTCCTTTTGCAGAATTAGCCCCCTATTGTATGGGAAGTACCATGCTGATATTCGGTGTTTTAACAGGGATATTTAAAGGTTTGGAGTATTGGGAATCACAGATAAAAAGTGAATAAAGGGATATCATGCAGAAAAAAACCGTAAAACAATCAACCATGCTCAGCTTTAAAGGTATGTTGATCTTACTTGCTTTTGGCATTTGGGTCTATGTCCTAATGATGCTGGGTGAAGATATCAACACCTTAAAAGATGCATTTTTTTCGTATGGAGGAAGTACCATTGGCATCATTGTGACTCTCTATCTGGCATTTGTTGTTCTGGGACTGTTTATAGAGATTGAAAGTACCGATGAGTCGTAGAGTCGGTAAGGGTATGCACTGCGTTAGAAACGCACGCTACAGGCATTTCTTTGCGATCAGTGCCAACTGCTCATCCAAAGACAAAGCCGAGACATCCACTACCACATCTGCCAGTTTTTTATAGGCCTTTTCACGCTCTTTATAAAGCTTTTTCGCTACTTTCTCCTGAGAAAAGAGAGGACGTTTTGCCAGTTTGGCTTCTGCATTCTTGGCTGTTTTCAAACGGTTGTGTATCCATTCAAAAGAGGCATCGAGCAGTACCACCGTTCCCAGTTTGTTTAAATTGTTGACTTTGTAAAAACCGCCGCCACAGGAGATGAGTGTTCCTTTTACAGAACTTTCTATCCAGTCGGCAGTCTGCTGTTCAAGGTCTCTAAAGTAAGCTTCCCCTTTTTTGGCAAAGATCTTCTTCACCTCTTTTTTCTCTTTGGACTCTATGAGGTCATCGGTATCGATGTTATAGATATTGTATTTTTTGGCAAAGGCACGTGCTGTCGTCCCTTTACCCACACCCATAAAACCGATCAGTATAATATTTTTCTTCATATTTTTTCTTTCACATTCATTTGCGTATATTTTAACCTAAATTATCTAGGTCTTAGATGAGGGAGGAAGGTTTTAATGTATAGCGAGTATAGGGGTTATACCATATGGTAGCGGTCGATGATCTTTTTAAGACGTTTACGTAGATTTTTAACAGCCTCTTCTGCTGTTTCACCTTCTGCTGCCAGTGATTCAAAGGCATCAAAACGTACTTTTGCCACCCAGCCGATCTTGGTATGTTTTTTAATGCCTGCAAAACGGATCTCTCCAAAGTGCTCTTCTGCCAAAGCATAGACTTGTTCTATTCTCTCATCTAATGATTTTGCTTCTCTGTTTTTTGTTGTCTTCTCTTTGCTCATGCTTATCCTTTTTTGAACGAATCATAGCAAGGGTCAATAACAAAAGTATTACAAAAAATTGTTTGAAATTGAAATTTTGGATATACTTTCCGCAATCAATATCAGGGATGAAAAAATGAAAAAATCTATCATG
>JALSUP010000166.1 GCA_027071315.1 Sulfurovum sp. | reverse complement strand
AAATACAGAGAATTTTATGACAATGTTAAGCAATAGTCCTCAAAGGGTTTCTAACTATTTTAAGCATGAAAAAATTGCTTATGCGGCGGTATCTTGATTTGACTGTTTAGTTAGTGCCGTAATAAAACAGTTTCCGGACAGGCGTGGGATGGTACGAAAAAGGTTTCGGGTGAAGCTTGGGACAGCAGTAAAAAAGCCGTCAATGAAATGACAGCAGATCAGTAGCGAGATGCAGGACCGTTATGTAGCAGATGTCGGAGACTTTGGTAAGTTTCAGCTTTTCCGTTATTTGTTCAACCATGATGAAAGCCCGCTTAACGGTAAAGAACTCTCACAAATATGGTTCATGCACAAAGGTGAGGGCGAAGAGAACAATGACGGCAGACACATAGACTACTTTGAACGAATGCTCGGTACGGATGAATACCTCGAACACTCCCTGCTTGATGTCATTATGCGCAATAAGCGTGAAGTGACAGAGTTGGAAAAACTCAAACTGCTTAAAAATGCCAAGTTCTTTTACGAGGAAGTGCCCAAAGCACTTGAAGACCGTTACCTTTGGCTCAATATGGCCCTGACCTTTGCGAACAAAAGCCAGATAGTCGCCGTAGCACCCGACAATGGTATGGCAGTCAAGTGTAACAGGGCGGAGCAGCGTTTTGACTTTCTGACACTTGGAGAACACTATGCACAAAAGGTGACGCCTCACAAATACATTTTTGCCGACGAGGTCAGCTACTTTTACCGTTTGCCTTACCTTGAAGTGTGCATTGTCTACCAGCACCTCGGCAGATGTTTTGCACACAATGAGCAGATAGTCTCACTTAAATCTTCACTTGAAAAAGAGTATGCCCATGTTTTGGCAGTCAAACACAAACCCTATTCTCCAAGAGTCTTTTTCTTTCTCTCAAAATCGCAAGTGATTCATGAGAGTCTGGCGTTACGTTTAGAGAAATTTACTTCAACCTACAGCGAGTTTTGGCAGTTATGTTAACCTTTCTACACTATGATATGGGTACAAAGGAGTTTTAATGAGTGGACTTGATAAACGACATTTCATAAGCGTTACCGTACTTATTTCGGCTTTGGCATTTAACCCGCTTGCTGCGACAGAGCTTTCTCTAAATGTTTTACAAAACAGTTCTCAGCAACAGACCAACAACCTTACAAATGTACTGGCTTCGACCCTATACAAGCGTGGTCTTGATGAAGAGGCAGCAAAAGAGCTCTCTGAGAATTTCCTTGATGCGCATTCTGACCATATGGATGAGATGATCAACCAGCTTGTCCATGTTTACCCTGAACTCAGCCACCATGAAATTTATGAATATTTAAGTTCAGAAGCTTTACACAGACGGAGTATTGACCTGAGTTCTTACGACCACCTTGTCAGTATGGTCGCAAAGATCAAAGGCAAAGCACTCTCTACAGCAGAATTGCATAAACTTCAAACCGTCTCAAAACTGAACCAACTCTACGCATAAATGACAGTTGTGAGGTTAACGCCTCATTTACTATAAACATGTACAATCTGACAACAATATATTAAAGCCGTTTTATAAAAGATAACTGAAACGGCAGAAAAAAGTGAGATAAACATAGGAATTCCATTTCCTTTTTGAAGTACTCTGATTGAAGAGTACTTTGAAGATGAAATCATCATCTAAAACAAT
>JALSUP010000165.1 GCA_027071315.1 Sulfurovum sp. | reverse complement strand
TGATCACGCTCTTTTATGCAGGATTCATGGCACTTTATGAGACCCATCTCAAAAAGATGGTGGCGTACAGCTCCATCTCACATATGGGTCTGGTCACGGTAGCGATCGCGACCTTGAGCTATTCGGGTCTGTCTGCAGCACTGTTTGAAATGATAGGCCATGCGCTTATCATCTCACCGCTCTTTCTGATCGCAGGATTCCTGCATGCCCGTACGGGAAGCTGGCAAATGAAAGATATGGGCGGCTTGATGCAAAAAGCTCCTTATCTTTCCGCTATTTTTGTGTTGGCAGGTCTGGCGGCACTGGGACTGCCCGGAACCATGGGGTTCATTGGCGAATTAACGATCCTTATCTCTGCTATTGATACTTTCGGCATTGGTTTGATCATCATTGCACTGGGCTCTATGATCGGTGCGGGATATATTATCTGGACATTCAGACGTGTGGTGTATGGCGAAAAGTCAAAGTTGATCGAAGCATCCAATTTCAAAATGAACAGAGTAGAATTCCTGGCACTGATCCTTTTTGCTGTAGGTATTGTAGGTTTCGGCCTCTTCCCGTCTCTGCTCTTCGATACGATCAATACGGCCTTTAACATGTTACTTACACAGGGAGGTGCACTATGATAAGTACTTTTTCCATCTTATTTGCGGCTTCTGTGTTAAGTCTTTTGCTGCACAGAACAAAAATGCTCAAGATCTTTACCCTGCTGGCGCTTGTGGCCGGATTTGCCCTGAGCGGTACTTCCATAGGCCTGAGCGGTTTCGGAAGCAGTGAAGCAGTCACACTTTTTGAACGGATCATGCTCATTGTCCTGATGGCAGTGGTATTGCATGAAGAAGATGAGACCACGATGACGCAGACACTCTTTCTGGCAACGGCATCCATTGCATTGCTGCAGAGCCAGACGGTATTGGCTTTTATGATTGCATTCGAAGCAGTGAGTCTGATCTCGATCGTACTGGTCAGTCATATCAGAACGGCAGAGCAGGCGGAGGGTGCGGTGAAGATGTTCATTGCCGGTGCCATCGCCACAGGTATGTTACTGCTGGGTGCAGCCTTTTACCTGATGGGAGGAGGGTTGTTGGAAGAAGATATCGTTTCCCAGCCTACGACCTTCTCTCTTGTCGGTGTGTTCATCATGCTCTTTGCTGTGTTCTATAAACTGACCATTGTCCCTATGCACGGATGGGCGGCAGATACCTATGCATTGGTACGTCATTCCCATGCCGCACTTTTAAGCGGTGTGGCTAAAACCGTTGTAGCGGTAGCCGCCTTCAAATTCTTTGCGCCTTTCCTTGCAGAAGCTGCGGATATCTCCGTACCTCTGTTGGTCGTTCTGGCAGTCGTGACCATGACACTGGGGAATTTTATGGCACTGTACCAAAAGAAGCTTTCACGTATACTTGCCTATTCGTCCATTGCCCAGGCAGGGTATATTCTGCTGGCATACGCAGCGGTTAAAAGCGCTTATGCTTCCACAGGGCTGCTCTATATGGCAATCGCTTATGTCTTTATGCAGACGGCTGTCTTTTTAGTGTTGGATACCCTGCGTCAAAAGTATGGTATCCAGACACTGGAAGCATTGAAAGGATTTGCCAAAGGCAATCCTGTTCTGGCATTCTTCTTTACGGTACAGCTTTTCTCGCTCGCAGGTATTCCGCTTTTGGCAGGCTTCCTTGGAAAAGCCGTTGTCTTCTATGCCGTCGTCGATTCGGGATTATGGGTCGTCGCACTGATCGCTTTGCTCAACTCAGCGCTTTCGGTCGGGTATTATGCCTGGATCGTCAAACATCTCTATTTTGACGAGTCAAAAGAGACAGCAGTCACACAAACAGTGGGTAAGTTCTCCCATTTTGCACAGCTTATATTGCTTGGAGGAACACTTTACTTTGGTATTTTCGCTTTTCTGATCTTTGCTGTGTAAAGGGTATCACCTATTATTGGCGGTGCCTTAAAATTATTTTTAAAGGGTAACAATGGAAAAAATAATATGTGATGTTCTGATCATCGGCGGCGGACCTGCCGGTGGTGTCTGTGCAGTAACCGCAAAAATGAATTACCCGGAGAAAAAGATACTTGTTGTCCGGGAGATGGAAGTACAGATGGTACCCTGTGCCATCCCTTATGTCTTTGGCCCGACCCTTGGCTGCAGCGATAAAAATGTTGCTTCCTGTGCCAAAGCAGAGGAGATGGGCATAAAAACCATTATCGGAAAGATCGAAGATGTCGATGTGGCAGAGAAGATCGCGCGTACGGATACGCAGGAGATCCATTTTGACAAACTGGTTTTTGCAACCGGTTCAGTGCCTTTTGTGCATGCTTCTTTGGAAGAGGCGTTAAAATTCGAAGGGGTATTTACCGTCCCCAAGAATAAAATACTCATAGACAAAGCAAAATCCTATATAGATACTGTTTCCGATGTGGTCGTGGTCGGTACAGGGTTCATTGGTATTGAAATGGCAATGGAACTCAAAGAGAGCGGGAAAAATGTCACGGTCATAAGTGGCAGTAAACATATACTCAAGGCTTCTTTTGATCCAGAAGTGGCCGCGCAGGCCGAAGAGATCCTGCTTGCACACGGGGTCACTTTCATTGGAGAAGACAGGGTTGCTTCTCTCCTGGACAGAAATGGTGACAGGCATGTGAATGCGGTGCAACTGAAAAGCGGGAAAGTGATCGATACAGAGGCAGTTATTCTGGCTACCGGATACAAACCCAATACCACATTGGCAGAAAAAGCAGGCATTGCACTGGAACATTACGGTGGTATCTGGGTAGATGAATATATGCGTACCGGAGATCTGGATATTTTTGCCGTAGGTGACTGCAGTGCAAGGAGAGGATTCATCAGCAAAGTACCTTCCAAAGTGATGTTGGCATCGACTTCTGCTGCTGAGGGAAGGGTTGCGGGAAGTTCACTTTTCGGTCTGAAGTACTTAAAAGGGTTCAGCGGTACCATTGCCATTTTCTCTACGATGGTTGGCAGTACAGCCTTCTCTTCTGCGGGTATTACGGAAGCAGCAGCACGGGAAAACGGCGGAGAAGTGGTGGTAGGCACCTTTACCGGTATGAATCGACATCCCGGAACCATCCCCGGTGCGCATAAACAGTTCGTCAAACTGATCGCGATGAGCCACAGCGGACAGATCATCGGTGGGCAGATCGTAGGTGGAAATGAAACCGGTGAGATGATCAATCTGATCGGATTGATGATAGAGAGCAATATGACGATCTATCAGGTGATGTTCATGCAGGTGGCTACACAGCCGATGTTGACCGCTGCACCGACCAATTATCCTATTGTGATGGCAGCGGGCATGATTGCCAATGCAATAGAAAAGCAGGTAGAGGGATCATCAGGTAAATAGTCTACTGAAAAACGAGTCTGTTCTCTCGTGCTTTTTGATGATTGTTTCACCTATTATTAGAGGTGCCCTGTACATTTTATGATCTGATTGTAGTGGGGTTTATGCTACAATGTTTTACTTGAAATACGAAGGTGATCAATGACAGCAAGAGAAGCGATCAAAGAACTATTAGAGAGAATGAACGAGAAGGTAATAGGGCAGGAGCACATTGTCGACAGGTTCATTATGGGGCTCTTGGCAGACGGCAATATTTTGGTGGAGGGACTTCCCGGACTGGCGAAGACACGAACCGTACGTTCCATGGCCGAGATCATTGATTCCAAATTTTCACGTATACAGTTTACACCGGATCTTGCACCGTCAGATGTACTGGGTCAGGAGCGGCATTATGAAGAAGAGGGGAAAGACATCTACCGCTTCCACAAGGGTCCCATATTCGGAAATATCATTTTAGCCGATGAGATCAACCGTGCACAGGCAAAAGTACAGGCAGCCATGCTTGAAGCAATGGAAGAGAAGCAGGTGACCATTGCGGGAAAGACATTCAAACTCCCCGAACTTTTTATGGTATTGGCAACCCAGAACCCCATAGAGCAGGAGGGGACCTATCCACTTCCTGAAGCGCAGAAAGACCGTTTTCTGATGCATGTGAAGATCGACTATGTCAACATGGACTCTGAACTTAAAATGATACGCATGGTCCAGGATGAAAAGCATCATGTCCCTGACGAGCGGCCCAAGATACCTCAAGCCATGATCTTTGAGGCAAGGGAAGAAGTACGTGATATTGTACTCAGTGAGGCGATAGGAAAATATATTGTCGATCTTGTCTTTTCAACAAGGTATCCGCTTCGTTACAGCAAGCAGCTGGAAGTGATGATCTCTGTCGGAGTCAGCCCCAGAGGCTCCTTGGCACTGACACAATGTGCACAGGTACACGCCTGGATGAAAGGGCATAAAGAAGTGACCGTAGAGGATGTACAGTCAGTGATACACGATGTATTCAGACACCGTATTCTCAAGAGTGAACATACCCGCTTTTCCGGGATTCAAAATGATGAGATCATTGACATCATTTTAAAAACAGTGCCTGTGCCAAGCTTAGGTGAAGAGTCGGGAGAAGAATGAGCCTTTCCCTGCCAACTTGTCGATGAGTTCAAAATAGTAGGTTTCATTTTTAATACCGATCTCCGGATATTTTAATTTTCCGCCCGGCATCACAGCAATGGTGAAAGGGACGGACTCTATTTTAAAGGCAGAAGCCAGCTTCGGGTTTTGTGCCACATTGCATTTAACCACTTGAATGTCTTGCTCCTGTGCATAGGCTTCCAGCCTCTCATCAATGAGTTGCATGAGCATTTGACAGGGGCCGCAGCTTGGAGAGTAAAAGTCTATAAAGACAGGCTTTTCGTTTGTTTTGATGATTTTTTCATAATTTTTATCTGTAAGTTCCATAAAGAGATTGTATCAAGTTTTTGCTACAATTGCTGTATGGAAAATAACATACAATTTGAACTGAAACAACTGACCGTAGAAAACCTGGAAGCTTTTTCCGAGCTACTCAAGAAAGATGTCAACACCATACTTGAAGAAGCTTTGGAACTCTATTTCGATAATGAACAGAAAAAGCTGATAGAGAAGGGCATTGAAGAAGATGCGACGATGAGCAATCTGGACTATGATGAATTCTGGGATGATGTAGAGTTGGATTAATTTTGAATGGAAAGCAGTTTGTTTCGCGTAGGGTGCTGTCCCCTGACGGCACCCTACGGCTAAAGGATAAATTTGATAGATATAGATTTTTTCAGCACCTTGATTGATGAACCGATCGATTCTGTCAGCCTGCTCACCAAAGGGCAGATCGGTGATATCTATAAACTTCAGACTGCAAAACAAAACTACATCCTGAAAACTTCAGAACCCTCAACATTGCTGCAAACAGAAGCAGAAATGCTTGAAGATATTAATAAATATAAAATACCCACTCCTGAAGTGTATTCATCCTCAGATACCCATCTTCTGATGGCATATATCGAAGAGATAAAACTTCCAAAATGCACCCGGGAGATAGAAGCAGCCAAAATAGTAAGCCAGCTGCATGCTGTCAGTAATGAGAGCAGAATGTACGGTTACTATTATGATACAAGCTTTGGCCCTTTTACTCAAAGCAATGAACAGACCCAATACAGCTGGGGACTCTTTTTAGGGCAGATGCGCATACTGCCTATGGCGAAGATCTGTTATGACAAAGGGGCAATTAGCAAGGAGACCGTGCATCGTTTGGAAGGTCTTTGCCGAGATCTTTATAAACGGATCGATATGAGTCTCATTACACCCTCACTTATTCATGGAGACCTGTGGAAAGGTAACATACTATTTAATATGAATGGGGTAGCGCTTATTGATCCAGCCCTCTATTTTGCAGATAAAGAGATGGAGTTGGTCTACATTTTGCTATTTGATACCTTTGGAGAAACCTTCTTTGAGCATTATACCGAGGTTCATCCTCTGAGTGCAGATTTTTATGATGTAAAACGGCCCTTGTATCAGATCTATCCGCTTCTGGTGCATGTGGCACTTTATGGAAAAAGCTATACCGGAAGGTTGGAAGCGTGTATGAGAGCACTGAAGGTCTAGTGTGTCTTTTGTCCGACTATGCTATAATCACAGCGTTTAGAAGTGCATGAGACCATTTATCATTTTAAGGAGATAGCCAATGTCAGAGAAGTTAAAAAAAGGGTTAAAAGAACTTTTACTTACAGGCGTGCTAATATTTATATTAGTAAATATCATAAGCTATGTCCGCAAGCCTGATCTTGATACAGACAGACTTCCAAACATAACTGTGACACTGATCGACGGGACTGCATTTCAAAAAAAAGAAGGCAAACCCCTGGTCATTCATTTCTGGGCAGAGTGGTGCCGTGTCTGTAAAATGGAAGCACAAAATATTGAAACACTTTCACAAAATGCAGAGGTATTGACCATCGCTGTCAACTCAGGTTCAAATGAAAAAGTCAAAGCCTATATGAAAGAGCATGGATTGACTTTCAGGGTTTACAACGATGTTGACGGAAGCTGGGCAAAAAAGTTTAAAGTACAGGCCTTTCCGACAACCTTCATTTATGACAGTACGGGAGAGTTGAAGTTCACCGAAGTAGGCTATACCACCACCGCAGGTCTGCTGGCACGTCTGGCTCTGTTGAAGTAGGTTATTCAGAGGGGTCAATGATGACAAGCATATTCGTACATGTATGCATAGCACTGAAACCCATCATTAATTAGCATTATGTTACTATCTTATCTCATCGATAAAGGTTTCCTTAATGCTTATTAGATTTATAATTTTATGTTTATTCCTCCCTATTTTACTTTTCTCTAATCCCTCTGACCCTTTGGTTATTACGGGAGATAAAGACTATGCACCTTATACTTTTCTGGACAGTAACGATGTACCGCATGGCTTCCTGGTTGACATTTGGAAAGAGTGGAGTCGAGTGAATGATGTTCCCCTCAAATTTGACCTGAAAGAGTGGACGCAGAGTATTGAAGCCATTAAAAACGGGGAAGCGGACATACACAGCGGGGCGTATGCTCAGGTACCCAATACGCAGCAGGCAAAGGCTATTTACAAGAGTGAAACCTCTCTTTTTGCACCCAAAGAGTATTTTTTGGAACTGCATACACAAAAAGTAGGGGTGATAGACCCGTATTTCGGGGAAGTACTGAAGCGGGACTATCCGAAAATAACGATCGTACCGTATGACAACTATACTGCAATGTTCAAAGACATTGAAAAGGGGAAATTGAAGCTCTTTTTTGACACAAAAGAGGGGGTACTTGATGCGAGTACAACAAGTTCCCTGCATACACTTTTTGAGTTGGTAAGCCATTTTTCCCATACGGTACATGCCTTGCAGCAGGAACGTGGTGCTTCCGCAGGTTTCATTGCCTCCAAGGGAAAAAAGTTTAAGAACAGACTTAAGAAGATGAGAAAAAAGAGTGACAAAGAGATACAGGATCTACTCATCTATTTTAACCTTCATATGCCTTTGCTTCAGGAGTATTTTACGGAAGACGAATACACAGAGTTGAATACGAAATTTAACCATTTGTATCTTTTGCGTGAGAGTATTGATGCTTTAAACATAGATTTTTCCAAATCCTACTCCAAATACACACAGCACATTGCCGCACTGCTTCTTAACATTGCTGATATTTCAGAAAAAGTGGAATATGCACAGCTTCGTGATGACCTGTATGTCTATTCGACCCTGCTGATGTATAAAGAGAGTATAGGGCAGAAAAGAGCAGCATTGAGTTCACTCTTCTCCAAAGAGGATTTTTCACAAGAGATTTTTGAGTATTACCTGACCACCAATACACAGGAAAAAATATACCTGAAGACCTTTGAACACATTGCCAACAAAAAAACCATTGCCTTTTACAATAAAACAATGGACAGAGCGCTGCTTTTAAAGATAAAGGCGTATGAACAACTGGGTGTCGACAAACTCAGTGGAAAAGAGGTTGAGGTAAACCCTGAAGCATTTTTTGATGATATCAGTCGTAAAATCAACCAAGTCCAAAAAGTCGAAGCCTATTTGACCCGAAGGATCATGCAGGATATAGAGACGCTAAAGCGGAACAAAGACAATAAACTCACCCTCTACTCCCCTTATAAGGTCATCCCTTTACCCAAGATCTACATGTTTGACATGTGCCCTCTGGTGAAGACAGACGATCTACTGAAAAAAGTCAATGAAGGGTTTAAAAAGATCTCTAACTTAAAGTTGGAAGCCATTGAACGTAAGTGGTTCGGGAGCAATAGTAACTATTATTCCACCACACTCTTTACCAATGAAGAACTGCAATGGATAAAAGCACATCCGAGTATTACGGTAGGAGGAGAAGAAGACTGGGCTCCCTTTGATTTTGTGAACTCCAAGGGTCAGTATGACGGTTTGGCAAATGATTACCTCAAAGAGATTGAAAAAATAAGCAGCTTGAAGTTTAACATGCATATAGGCTTGAACTGGGAAGAACTCTTAAGAGATTTTAAAGCGAAGAAATTCGATATTCTGCCGGCACTTTTCTATACCGATGAGAGAGCAGGCTTTATGAATTTTACAACCCCTTATTTGAAGATTTCTGATTATATTTATGTCAATAAAGGGCTGAAGCACATCTCCTCTTTGAATGATCTGAAGGGCAAGAGTATGGCTGTGGTGAAAGGCTATAGCATAGGAGATTGGCTAAGAAAGTATTATCCGGAAATTAAGCTGGTGGAGAAAGCCAGCATGTTGCAGGCACTTATTGCGGTAGATACAAATGAAGTAGATGCTTTCATCGGGGGGAGTGCTGCTACGACCTACAGTATGAAAGAGAATTTTCTCAAAAACATCAAAATAGCCGTTGAGTTAAAAGAGAAGAAACCTGAAAAAGTCTCTATGGGCATTGCTAAAGAGCAACCTCTTTTACGCTCTATTATCGATAAATCCTTACATAGCATCAGCGTAGAGGCAGAAGACAAAATTCATGAAAAATGGTTTAAGAAAATAGACGATGTCGTCAATAAAAAGTCTTTGAATCTCATAGCCGGGTATAACCGTGCACCTTTCATGTTTGGTAAAACAAGTAAGAAAGGGATAGAGCTTGCATTGTCGACCAAAGCCCTTGAATTGGCCGGTTATGAAGTGGGAAGTGTGCAGCAGGTGTCTAGTAAAAAGGCCACATTGATCTTGGAAAAAAATGAAGACATTGATGTTGCCGTCACCGTTGAGAAAATAAAAGACAGCGGGCTTTTCTATTCTGATCCTTTCATTGCTTATGACAATGTGGTGGTCACCCGTAAAAAAGACAAACTCAAAATTGAGAGTGAAGATGACCTTGTCAACTTATCGCTCAGTACATGGGTGAATGCCAACAAGGTATTGACACCCCGTTTTCATGAACTCTTTAAAGAGGGTGCTCCCACACGAACCGATAAATATAGAGAGATCATTGATCAGTCCGAACAGTTGCGGCTCTTTTTTCTGGAACAGGTGGAGGCAACGATTATTGACAAAACCATTTTCGAGTGGCAGAAAAATAATTTTCAAGATCAGATGAATATGGACCAGGCGTATGATATTCACCCTATTTTTCCTGAAAAAACCTACTATTATGTGGCTTTTAAAGATGAAAAAATACGAGACAAATTCAATATGGCTCTGAAGAAACTCAAAGAGAACAAAAGCTATGAAAAAATTTATAAGCATTACATCGACGGGCATATTAACCAGCAACTTGACATAGCAAACCTTGTGGCACAGATAAGTTCCCAGTATATATTTTATGAAGACAAGGAAACTCTGGCGAAAATATTGAAACCTTTCATTGAAAGTATTCCTGCTCTGGAGAGCATCGAAGTGTATGACAGTTCGACAAGTGAACTTTTTCTACAAGTACAAGACGAGAGTAAGTTAGGCAGGGGGAAGAAGGAAAAACAGGCACAGATCACTAAAAACAGTTTTTATATCGGCAGAGGTAACTCTTTAAAAGTAGGGCATGTGACACTTGATTTTGACTATGAAAAAGTCAAAGAACTTAAAAGAGATGAGGTGCCGTACCTGAGTACTTTCTCTTTTCTTTCTAAAGAACAATACAAAAGTCTTAAAGAGATCTATGTAAAATCCAATTTTTTAGATAAAAAAATTGAACTCTCTGAAACAGAAAAAACGTGGATCAAAATGCACCCGGTCATTAAGTTCACGGGAGACCCTGACTGGCTGCCTTTTGAAGCCTTTAATGACAAAGGAAAATACATTGGTATCGTGGCAGAGTATCTGGATAAGTTAGAGTCTTTAACGGGGCTCAGCTTTAACCGTATACCTACAAGTTCCTGGAGTGAATCTATTGCCCTCTCGGAAAGCAAAGAGGTTGATGTCA
The DNA here is from genome assembly GCA_027071315.1 of Sulfurovum sp. Taxonomy (GTDB): domain Bacteria; phylum Campylobacterota; class Campylobacteria; order Campylobacterales; family Sulfurovaceae; genus Sulfurovum. The sequence goes on along the minus strand of JALSUP010000165.1, from coordinate 10,541 downwards.
TTTCTGAAACAACACTTTCAAAGCGAAAAGGACTGATATTTACCAAGCCTTATATTACTGATGACATTGTGATCGTAATGCATAAAGGGCATCATTATGTGGAAGGCCTCTCTGCCATTCAGGACAGGAAGATCGCCTTGGTTATGGACTATGGCTATGTTCCTCAGATAAAACAGAAATTCCCCAATGTTGATTTTGTGATGATGAAAACCGTCAGTGACGGTTTGCGTGCTGTCTCTGCAGGGAAGGTAGATGCCATGGTCTGTACTTTTGCTTTAGGAAGCTATACCATCACCAAACTGGGGCTGAGTAACATTAAAATTGTAGGTAAAACACAGTTCAGTACCTCTCTCGGTCTGGGGGTAAGGGAAGACTATGCCCCGTTAGTGGGCATATTGAACCGTGCCATTGGGTCTATTAGCAAAGAGGAACACAATGAGATCTTTAACCATTGGATCAAGCAGGAGTATGTTGAAAAAACAGACTATTCACTACTCTGGAAATTAGGGATCCTTGCACTTATTATCTTACTTGTCATTGTTTTCTGGAACAGAAAAATGGCAAAAGAGATCGCTAAACGTCAAGAGGTAGAGAAGGAACTACTGGAAAGCAGTAAACAGCTCACTACGCTTTTTGATGCTTCTCCTGACAGTATTATGATCATTAGTACAGAGGGGCAGTATGTTGCCTGTAATACTGCGACTTTGAATCTGTTTGGTGTCAAAACAAAAGAAGCGTTTCTACAATTATGTCCATCGGAGGTTTCTCCTGAATATCAAAATAAACATAATCTCTCAAGTGATCTGGCAGGTGTACGCATTGAAAAGGCTTTGCGTGAGGGAAGCAACAGGTTTGAATGGATTCACAAGCGCATGGATACCCATGAAAACTTTGATGCAGAAGTCATTTTATCGGCTGTTGATTACAAAGGATCAACACATATTTATGCGGTTGTTCGAAATATTACCGATAGAAAACTGTTAGAAACGACCATTAAGCAAAATAATCTTCACATGAATTTAGTCTCTGAAAATGCAAAATTGGGTTTTTGGAATTTTAATCCCCAAATTCGAGATTTGTTTGTGAACGACATCTTTGTGAGCATGCTTGGTTATGATCCAAAAGAAGTGTTAAAAGAGGGGTATCATGCAGAAATGTTTAAGCCTTTTAAAGAGGGTTTGGCTTTTTGGAAACAGTTGATTCACCCTGATGATATTGAGAAAACAAACAAGGTTTTAATGGCACATATTAACGGAGAGATCGATTTATATAAAGTCGATTACAGAATGCGAAGATCAGACGGTACATGGATGTGGTCTACTGCAATAGGAAAGATTTCAGAGTATGATGATGACGGGAAACCTATACGATTTAATGGGGTTAATCTTGATATTGATGAGGCTAAAAAAACGCAAGAAAAAATTGAGTATCAACAGCAGCAGTTTACCTCAATGGTCTCTAATGTGCCAGGGGTTATCTACAGATGTTTGCTAGATGAAAATTGGACCATGCTCTATATCAGTGATGCGATAGAGCATATTAGCGGATATCCTGTATCTGATTTTTTAAACAACAGTGTAAGAACTTTTGCAGACATAATGCACCCTGATGATACGGCACGTGTTGCAAGCTATATACAAAGTCAGCTAGATAAAGGGGAAGCCTATAAGGTTGATTATAGGATCATACGACAAGACGGAGAGATACGTTGGGTTAGGGGTGAAGGTCAAGCTTTATATGACAATCAAAAAGTGGGTTGGCTTGATGGTGTTATTTTTGATATTACGGAGCAGAAAGAAAATCAAAAAGCGTTAGAAAGATCCAGAATAATACTTGATGCAGAAAAACAGTTTACACAAACGCTTTTAGATTCACAGGAACAACTGATTATCACGACAGATGGATATGATCTCAAGTCTGTTAATAAAGCTTTCCTAACGTTTTTTGGGGTAGAAAATATAGAAGATTTTATAGCGCAATACAAGTCTAAATGTATTTGTGAGACTTTTAATATCAATGCACCGGAGGGCTATCTTCAAATTCAAATGCAAGAGAAAAGCTGGATGGAACACCTTACTTCCGACGCCTCAGGTCAAGACAAAGCCATGATAACCAGAGGAGATACTGACTTTATCTTTTCAGTTTCGGGCACAAAACTTCCCGGTGAAGATGGCCTGAGTTCAGCGGTGTTTACCAATATTACCGAATTGGAGCAGGAACGCAGCAAAGCAGAAGCGGCAACCAAGTCCAAGTCTGAATTCCTTGCTAACATGTCTCACGAGATCAGAACACCGATGAACGGTATTATCGGAATGACGCATTTAGCACTTCAGACAGACTTGAATGACAAACAAAGATCTTATCTTCAAAAAGTAGACCATTCTGCCAAGTCTCTCTTGGGGATCATTAACGATATTTTGGATTTCTCAAAAATTGAAGCAGGGAAGTTGAGCCTAGAGAAGATCGATTTTGACATCTACAAAGTCATTGCTGATGTCATTCATCTTGTAGAGATCAAAGCGGAAGAGAAAAACCTTGAGCTGGTGGTAGGTTATTGTGAAAATGTGGGTAAGAATTTCTTTGGAGACAGCCTGAGAATTTCACAAATTCTTACCAATCTTTTGAGTAATGCTATTAAATTTACAGAAGAGGGTGAAGTCTCTGTTTACATTAAAAGAGTGCATAAAGACAGATTTAGATTTGAAGTGAGAGACACCGGCATAGGGTTGAATCCAGAACAAATCTCTAAACTCTTTAAGTCATTCTCCCAAGCGGATGGAAGTACCACAAGAAAGTATGGAGGAACGGGCCTTGGATTAACCATATCGAAGCAGTTGGTAGAGTTAATGAATGGTAAGATCTGGGTAGAAAGCCAGGAAGGCGTCGGGAGCTCTTTCATCTTTGAAATAGACCTGGAAGAAAAAACAAATCTCTCAAACTATAATATCTTTGGAAATAAAACCATTTTAGTGGTGGATGACAATGACTCCTGGCACAGTATTTTGAGTGCTACACTCAAGACCTTCGGTGTAGAGGTTGAACATGCTTATGATGGTAACGAAGCGGTTAAAAAGGTACTTGAGCGTACGAAACCCTATGACTTGATATTGATGGATTGGAATATGCCTGAACTCAATGGTATTGAAGCGACACAACAAATAAGAGCAATGGGTATCAAGGAGGAGATCCCTACGGTAGTGATGATCTCTGCCTATCATGAAGAGAGTCTTGTGGAAGCTGCCAAAAATGCAGGTATAGATATCTTCCTGCAAAAGCCTATCAATCCTTCGATATTGAATGATATTTTGTCAGGACTTTTTCTTAAGGAGGAAAGTTTGTATGTACATTCACCTGAGAGTAAAACCAGCTTACGCACAAAGATGAAAACGTTGAAAGGCAGTTGTATTCTTTTGGCAGAAGACAATGAAACCAACCAGGAGATCATCACAGGTTTGCTGGAAGAGAGTGGTATCAATATTGATATGGCAGCTGATGGTTTGGAAGCGGTCAATAAATACAAAGAAAATCCTGAAAAATATGAACTTATTTTTATGGATCTTCAAATGCTGGTGATGGATGGATATGAAGCAACCAAACAAATAAGAGAAATGGACAAAGAAGTACAAATTGTTGCCCTTACAGCCAATGCCATGCTTTCAGATATAGAAAAAACCAAAGCTGTGGGGATGAATGAACATCTCAATAAACCGATTGACGTTGAAAAGCTGTATGCCACTTTGTTAAAGCGTTTGTCTCCAAAGACAACTCTCATCGAGGGTGAAAATGAAGAGAGAGAAGATACCTTACAAGTCCCAGAGTTTAAAACGATCAATACGGCACAAGGTTTGGAATATCTCTCTGGAGATAAAAAAACCTATCTCATGCTTTTACATAGTTTCCTGAAAAAATATTCAGACTTTGACCTGGACAATATGGATGAAGAGGAGTTTGCACGAAGTACACACACCCTAAAAGGACTTTCTGCATCTGTGGGTGCTACTGAGCTACATGCCAAGGCAGTAGAGATAGATAGATCAAAAGAGAAAACACTTATTCCAGGCTTGAATGAAGCATTGAACGCTGTCTTGAGTGAGTTGAAAGAAAAGCTGGATCTTGAAGAGAAAGAAGAAGTGGTATCGGGTAAAGAAGTCTTAAGTTCAGGAGATGAAAAAGCACTTTTTGAAGCACTCATCGAAGCTTTGGAATCTATGGAACCTCAGAAATGTGAAGAGATCATTCATTCATTTCATACCTATGCCCTGGATGATACCCGAAAGCAAACCTTGAAACAGATAGAGACATACATAGAAGCGTATGACTTTGATGAAGCCATAGAATTAATTAAAAGTGAGGGAATAGATTAAGATGAATGCAATGAAGAGAATTTTAGTGGTAGATGATGAACCGCTGAACATCAATATTTTGGTAGAACTGCTGAAAGACAACTACAAAATGATGGCAGCCAAAAGTGGTCTTCAAGCTCTGAAAGCCGCCCGTTCAGCCAATAAACCCGACCTCATACTCCTGGACATCATGATGCCTGAAATGGATGGCTATGAAGTCTGTCGTCAGCTTAAAGCAGATGAATCCACCAAAGACATTCCTGTTATTTTTGTCTCTGCTATGAGTGAATCTCTGGATGAAACCAAAGGCTTTGATGTGGGTGCGATCGACTACATTACAAAGCCTATCTCTCCCAAAACACTGGAAGCACGTGTGCATACCCATCTTGCCCTGACACAGCAGACGGCAGCACTTAAAGAGGCACATCTACTCATACAGCAACAGCAGCAGCGTATGCAAAATGAACTGAATGTCGCACGTGATATTCAACTCTCTATGGTACCTACGGTCTTTCCCAAAGATGATGCTGTAGATATTTACGCGACATTAAAGCCTGCACGTGAAATAGGCGGAGATTTTTATGATGCTTTTATGATAGACAGTGAGTCTCTGTGTCTCTGTGTGGGAGATGTGTCAGGGAAGGGTGCCCCTGCGGCACTCTTCATGGCTATGACCAAAACACTCATTAAGTCGTATGCCTCTTCAGACTTTTCTACCGCGAGCATACTGACCCGTGTCAATGATGAGCTCTGTGAAGGGAACGATGAAAATCTTTTTGTCACGGTCTTTCTGGCGATCCTGAATGTGCATACGGGTGAACTGCGTTTTACCAATGCGGGACACAATTACCCCTACATTATCAAAGACGATAAAAGTCTGCTCACGTTAAAACAGAAACATGGTCCTATCATCGCAGCAATGGAGGGTCTGGTCTATAAAGAAGACACGATGTTCCTGGATAAAAACGACACACTCTTTTTGTTTACCGACGGTGTGACGGAAGCGATGAACCCGGAAGAAGAACCCTACGGCGATGCACGTCTGGAACATTTTCTGGAAGTGCAGGACTGCAAAGATGTCAAAGTGAGTGTCAACGCGTTAATGCAGGACATCGCCAGCTATGAGAACAGCGCACATCAGACAGATGATATTACGGTGTTATCCTGCTTTTATTCGGGTCAGACCGTTTTGGCAACCCTCTCTCTGTCTATCGAAGATCAATTTGAAAATATCAGACTTCTCACTGATGCCTGTGACCAGTTTTGTGAAGCACACGCTATCAGTTCTGCCGTCAACCAGAAGGTCAATCTGGTACTCGATGATCTGGTCAATAACATCATCTCTTACGGCTATAAAGATAAAAATACGGCACATACCATAGATGTTGTCTTTAAGCAGATGGAGCGTGAACTGATGATCATTATTGAAGATGATGCGATGCCGTTCAATCCTTTTGACAGAGAACATGAGGGAGTGCATCTCTCTCTTGATGAACGTGAGATCGGCGGTCTGGGTATTCATTTGGTGAAAAAGCTTATGCACACTTTTCAATATCAGAGAAAAGCCAATAAAAATATTGTTGTTTTAACAATACAACTGTAAAATAGAATAGAAATAAGGAAAAACCATGCAATTAACATACAGCGAAAAGAACGGATATAAAGTAGTACACTTTGAAGGCAGTTTGGACACAGTCACTTCACCTGAAGTAGAGAAAACGATCAATGCCCTCATAGATGCCGACACAGTAAAGTTTGTGTTTAACTTTGACAAAACAAGATACATGAGCAGTTCAGGGCTAAGGGTATTGTTGGCCACAGCAAAAAAACTAAAAGGCAAGGGAGAATTAAAAATTTCCAATCTTAATGAGATGATCGAAGAAGTGTTTGACATCTCAGGATTCAACCAGATACTCAATGTGTATAAGACGGAAGAAGAGGCACTCGCTTAAACATGAATGAAAACAGAGAAGTCCTGACCCGTAAAGCAGCAGAAAATATTGAAGGTATTGTACGTGAAGTATTTACTTATGGTACGAATGAGCATGAACAAGCGGTGGTGGTTTATGATACAAATTCAACACTTTCCTGCATTTTGTATGAAGCGTACAAGGCTGTACTGCCCGAAGCCATCTTTATCAACTTCAATGAAACAGCACCAGAAGAGATACTTACAATTCTCTCTTCTTTAAACCCTTCCGATTTTGTAGCACTCATACAATCCAAGAATTTTCGTTTAGACGCTTTTAGAATACGTGTAGAACTTTTTAAGCGTAAAATAAAAGTGATCGAGCATCCGCATTTGGAACGCATGAAAGAGGACGAAGTCCCCTGTTTCATAGATGCTTTGGCTTATGACAGTCACTATTACCGAACCGTTGGTCCTGCACTTAAAGCTAAAATAGATGCAGCATCCTCTGGGGTGTTGGACTCTGGCGATGAACTGCTTTATTATGATTGTCCTTTTGAATCTGCCAAACTCAACATTGGTGACTACGCTGAGATGCCAAACACCGGAGGGCAGTTTCCTATTGGAGAAGTCTTTACCGAAGCAAAAGATCTTGAAGCCCTGCATGGCCGTGTCAATATTTTCATTTTCTCTGATGTAAGCTACCAGATAAACAAACCTGAAAAACCTGTCACCCTGATCATCGAAAAGGGTGTGGTTGTAGAGACAGAAAATGCGACACCTGCCTTTGATGAGATCATGGCACTTATACGTGAAAAAGAGGAAGAAGTCTGGGTCAGAGAACTCGGCTTCGGACTCAACCGTGCCTTTACAAAAACAGACACAGTCAGCGACACAGGAACCTACGAACGTATGTGCGGTGTGCATCTCTCTTTAGGACGTAAACACGGTATGTATGGCAAACCGGGTTTTAAACGCGGTGACGGAAGGTTTCACATAGATGTCTTTGTAGATACCAAGACTTTTACCTTGGATGATGAAGTGATCTTTAAAAATGAAGCCTGGGTGGTGTAGGGTCTGACTTGTTTCACCGCTCCCGCTGTGAAGCAAGATACAATCTTACACTTCCACAGGCTTGGTCAACAAATACCCGCCAATTAACACTGGCACAATCCCCAAAATCTGTCTTATCTTCGGTACTTCACCCAAATAAACATACGCAAAAAAGAGTGTCATCATGGGTACCAAACCCATCATAGCGGAGACTTTGGTGATGCTGATGCGGTGTAGGGCTTCGATCCACATGATCTTTGAAATGACGTAGACGGCAATACCGATGATGAGCAGGGAGGGGAGTGCCAGCATGAAGTTTTCGTAGGTGGTGGCAGGTTCGAAGAGGTAAGCGAGAAAAGCAACGAAAGGCAGACCGATAACGGTTCTGAAGCCTAAAATGGTTTCTGATGAGCAGTAGGTTCTTGCACGTTTTTGGTAGAAGTTGGCAAAGGGTGCGATGGCTGCTGCAATAAGGATGAGTAAGTCACCTTTGTTGAAAGTCAGGTTATCGGGTATGAGGATGATCATCGCACCCACACCCATAACAGTTGCCCCGATGAGATGTCCTCTGTCCATCTTTTCTTTTCCCAGCACGTTGAAGTAGAGGTAAGAGAAGAGCAGTTGTAGAAAGATGATGACCGCCATATTTCCTGCGGTGGTGTATTGCATTCCTATGAAGACAAGGGTAAAGAGTGTTGTGATCCAAAAGGAAGTGAGCAGGAGGTCTTTGTAGGCTGCTTTGTTTTTGAGCTCTTTAAAACGGTCTCTTTTTAGCATGAGAATGATGAAAAAGACCAAGGCAATGAGGAGAGAATAGGTGTAGGTATGTAGTGCCCCGATGTAAGCCATGGAGACGATGGAGAGTATGGGAAACCAGGACTCTATGAGTGCCAGTCCTAACATTAAAAACTCGCCTTCGCGTTCTTTGGTCATTGGCTGTTTCCTTTTTTAGGGTATTATATCTTTTTTTATGGAGCATCCTGTGACAAAAACAATTACCCTCGGTACCAAAATAACACTCCTTCTCCTTGCTATGATGACCATGATGTCCAACGTGGCTGTGGTGACCATACTTCCAAGACTGAGTGAAGTCTATGCGGATGTCCCTCACATTGCCTTTCTTTCACGTATGATGATCACCTTGCCTTCTCTTGCCATAGCAATTTTGGCACCGTTTATGGGGAATATGGTGTATCGTCACGGGAAACGGAAGTCTGCCATCTTCGGTCTGCTCTTTTTCTCACTGGCAGGAACAGCGGGGCTTTATCTTGACAGCATCTATGCCATTCTTGCTTCACGTTTTTTACTGGGTATCGCTATTGCAGTATTGATGATCGTCTCTACTTCTCTCATTGGAGATTATTTTCAGGGAGAAGAGCGTCATAAATTTATGGGCTTGCAGTCAGCCTTTGTCTCCATTGGCGGTATCTTCTTCATTGTCGGGGGTGGTGTACTCTCCGACATGGACTGGCGTTATCCTTTTGCCATTTATGGCATGGGCTTTGTCATCCTCTTTTTTGCCATGAAATATATTGTCGAATATACCTATCAGAGTAATGTCACAGACGAAGAGGAAGTTAATCACCGTCTTTACCCCATCTACATTATGGCATTTTTACTGATGGCGGTCTTTTACATCCTTCCGACACAGTTCCCCTACCTGATGATCAACGCCTTTCATGCGACGGGAGAGAAGACAGGACTCATCATTGCGACTGCCTTTGTGTTTAATGCCATTGGTGCGTTGAGCTTTGCCAGACTGAAACGCCATTTTGACTTTCCGACCATCTACATGATCGGTATGTCCATCATCGCTTTGGGGTTCATGGGAATTTCACAGGTCAGAGAGATCAACTGGTTCTTTATTGTCACACCGATCATAGGGCTTGGCGGCGGCATACTGATGACCAATATGACAGCCTGGCTGCTGCACTATGCCCATTCGACCAAGAGGGTCAAGGCAACTTCCTATTTGACTTCATCTTTTTTTCTTGGACAGTTTTTCTCACCTATTTTGACTTATCCGATCGTGCAGTATTTTGGGATAGTGGATTTCTTTAAAGTGATGGGTATTGGTTTGCTTGTAGTTCTGTTGCTAGCGTTAGTGTGGAAACTGTTTAATCGAAAAGAAACGGAGGCATGAGAATGAACGAGGATAAAGTTTTAGACATTGTTACACTTTTTTCTTCTGTACTTGGGGAGAAGGTCAAAGAGTTCGATCTGCCGCCTCCCAGTTTTACCGTGATGCAGGCGGAGATCATTTCTTTTGATGAAGAGCAAAAAACATTGGTAACTAAACTGCCTGTCTTACAAGATTGGCTGAACCCCTACGGCACGATGCAGGGTGGTTTCATTAACGCGGCTATTGACAATGCTGTCGGGCCGTTGAGTATGCTGGTGGCACCGTTGAATTTTACCCGCACCATGGAGACAAAATATATCAAGGGTATTGGTATGGATGTTGGGAATATTTATGTCAAAGCAACATTGGTAGAAGAGAAACGGAAGCGTTTGACTTTTGATGTTGTAGTGATGGACAGAGAGGGAAATGTTTATAACAAAGGGAAGGTTGTGAATTGGGTTGTGTAAATTTTTTGTCTTGAGATCCCATTTTCCTTATATTTGAATTGAGGCGTTATTTCCCTCTGTCACTTTTTTCTTTTTTGCAATGCGCAAAAAAAGAAAGAAGTAACCAAAAAAGAAAAAAGCACAAACTGCTGGCGTGTTGAAAAAATATTTATTACAGATGATATTTTTATAGGCATTAGGTTTCCCCGTAGTATGCAAATTTTTTCTATTAAACTGTGCATCCGGCGAAAGCCAAGCTATTCAATCACACAAAGTGTGCTCTGTCTCTGTGAACGACTTTGAAAACGAAGTGATTCGAGAACAGAGACGATTTTTTGCTTCGTTTTTTTAAAAAAATGAAGAGAGAAACAAAGCCACGATTAAAATAAAGGGAAATATAGATTTCTATGTTAAAAAATTTTCTATATAAATGTGTGAGTAATCCCACCCGAAGCGTTAAAGCTTCAGCACACCTTTAACGCGAGCAACCGTATCCCCCTTATGCAAACTCAACCTCACCACAGATTCATCCAAAGCCTTCAACTCATGCATGACATTGCCTTCCAAAGTAATAACATCACCCGCATTCAAAATGAAAACTTCCCCTTTGACTGAAAATTCAATGGCACCTTTGAGTGTCATGACGGCAATGGGAAACTTGGTTTTGT
>JALSUP010000164.1 GCA_027071315.1 Sulfurovum sp. | reverse complement strand
GACAAATACCTTCCGGCAAAAGCAAAGAACTATGTGACCAAGTCCAAGGGAGCACAGGAAGCGCACGAAGCGATCCGTCCGACCATGGTTGACTTTGATGCCAAGAAAGCAGCAGACTTTCTCTCGGTAGATGAATTGAAACTCTATAGACTGATCTACAACCGTTTCCTTGCCTGTCAAATGACAGAAGCGGAACTTGAATCACAAACCCTCCTTTTCAAAGGAGACAAGTGTACCTTTAAAGCGAGTGGAAGAAAACTCCTTTTTGACGGTTTCTATAAAGTCACAGGCCATGGAGACAAAGACAAACTGCTTCCAGACCTTGAAAAAGGACAAGCCGTTTCTCTTGATGATATTAAACAGGAGCAGCACTTTACAGAGCCTCCGGCACGTTACAATGAAGCCAGTCTTATTAAAAAGTTGGAGTCTTTGGGTATTGGTCGTCCAAGTACCTATGCTCCAACGGTCACCACACTGCAGACACGTAAATACATCGAACTTGAAAAGAAGCGTATTCACCCGACAGAGATCGCCTTTACTGTCACAGAGATGCTGGAAGCACACTTCCCTGAGATCGTAGACAGCGGATTTACTGCCAATATGGAAGAGACCCTCGATGAAGTGGCCGAAGGTAAAACAGACTGGCAAACTATTTTAAAAGCATTCTATACCCCATTTTTGCAAAAAGTGGAAGACGGGAAAAAGAACATTAAAAGTTTGAAAATTGCCATTCCGACAGGAGAAGACTGTCCAAAATGTGGGTCAGAACTGCTGTTGAGAAAAGGACGCTACGGGGAATTCATTGCCTGCTCCAACTTCCCGAAGTGTAAATACACGAAAAATACAGACGGTACAGAAGTAGAAGGTCCGGAAGAGACAGATGAAAAGTGTGAAAAGTGTGGTTCTATGATGGTCATCAAGAACTCCAAAAGAGGAAAATTCCTTGCCTGTTCTGCCTACCCGAAATGTAAAAATGCCAAGTCGCTTGAACCGGCAAAAGAGCTGACTGTCCCCTGTCCTGAATGTGGAGGAAAACTCCAGGAGAGAGAAGGAAGACGCGGTAAATTCTTTGGCTGTGTCAACTACCCCAAGTGTAAATTCATTGCAAACTTTGAACCGGTCGACAAAAAATGTCCAGAGTGTGACTATACGATGGGTAAAAAGACCCTGCGCGGTAAAGAAGTGTATGAGTGTTTCAAGTGTAAGCACAAGATCGATGTGGAAGAGACCAAGTAATGTCCAAGCAGATCTTTTTATGTGCCATCAACAACATTCTGAGCGGTACCTGTCAGGAAGATTGTAAATTTTGTACACAGTCGGTACGTTACCATGCCGACATAGAACGCTATAACTACAAAGAGATCACACAGATCGTTGAAGAAGCCAAGGCAGCGAAAGCACAAGGTGCTTTGGGCTATTGTCTCGTTACCGCAGGCAAAGGCCTGGATGACAAAAAAGTGGACTTTGTTGCCCGTGCCGCCAAAGCAGTCAAAGCAGAAGTGGAAGGCTTGAACCTCATTGCCTGTAACGGTACGGCGAACAGAGAACAGCTTAGCTACCTTAAAGCGCATGGCATAGACAGTTATAACCATAACCTTGAAACTTCTGAGCGTTATTATGCAGAAATCTGCCAGACACATGCCTGGTCTGAACGTTATGAAACCTGTGAAAATGCCAAATCAGCAGGGTTAACGCTCTGCTCCGGTGGTATTTTCGGTATGGGAGAAGAGCAGGAGGACAGAGAGGAGTTACTCAAAGCCATTGCTTCCCTCTCACCTATGTCCACCCCCTTGAACTTTTACCACCCCAACCCTGCACTTCCCATTAAGACACGTAATATTGAACGGGAAGAAGCCTTGGAAATTATTCGTAAAGCACGAAAGCTGCTTACCGAGACACAACTCCTGATGGTCGCAGGAGGAAGAGAACTCCTCTTTAACGGACATGAAGAAGCGATGTTTCAGGCCGGTGCCAATGCCATCGTGATAGGGAACTATTTAACCACCGAAGGATTGGAGCCGGGGAGAGACAGAGAGATCTTGAACTCTTTTGGGTACGAAGCGGCGACTTCTTGTGATTTCAAGTAATATCACCCTCATACTCACCCTCTCTCTCCTCATTTGGGGAAGTCCTTTCATTTCAAAAATGGTACGACTTCCCATTCCTCCTGTAGAAATTATACTGGGGTCCCTCTTTGCCTATTTCGGTTTTATTAGCAACAACCAGTATTTCAACCTCATTGCAGAAGTGGGATTCCTCTACCTCATGTTCCTGGCAGGGATGGAAGTAGACTTAAAGCAGATACAGCGAAGCTCCAAAGAGGTCATACGTAAATCGATCCTCTTCATCGCACTCATGGCTTTCTTCTCTATTGCCTTTGGTTTCATATTCAGGCTCAATATCATTACCATTATCTCTATGCCTCTTATCTCCATTGGTCTCCTGGCTTCTCTGGCAAAGAATTACGGAAAGGAAGAGTCCTGGCTGAAACTTGCCTTCATTGCAGGTATTTTGGGAGAGGTCATCTCTATTGCCGCCTTGACCATCTTTGATGCTGCCAGTACCACAGGATTCTCCTCAGAGCTCTTTATCAAGGTGGGGTATCTGCTTATGTTCATCCTTGCGGTCTATCTCATCTACCGTCTTTTGCATCTTCTTTTCTGGTGGTACCCTGAACTCAAGAAGACTCTTGTTCCTCAGGTCGATACCTCTTCACAGGATATACGCCTGGCCATGGCACTCTTTTTTATTCTGATCGCAGTGATGTTCTCTCTGGAGTTGGAATTGGCGCTGGGTGCATTTATTGCAGGGATTGCCATTTCTGCTTTTTTCCATCATGAAAAAAAGCTGGAAGAGAAGATGTCAAGTTTGGGCTTTGGCTTCCTGGTACCTCTCTTCTTCATCCATGTCGGGGCATCTTTCGATATCACGTCACTGGCGGTAGAAGGGGTGATTTACGGGGCTTTGCTCATTACGGTACTCATGTTACTCTCAAGACTGCTTGCCGCTATTGTACTGCGTAAACTGAGTGGAGCAAGAGATGCCCTACTCATAGGACTGTCACTCTCTATGCCGCTTACCCTTCTTGTAGCCGTAGCGACCATCGGATATGAGACGAAGGTGATCGATATTTTAAGTTATTATCAATTGATCCTGGCAAGTATCTTTGAAATCATCATTGCGATGACGACCATTAAGATCCTGCATTCTCGCAGAAGCAAGTCTGTTTAAGATTAGCTTCGGGCAGGAAGGGAAACTAGTCCACCTCTTTTAGTGCTTTCTTGTAGGCTTCCTGTGCTTCTGTACTCAACTCTTTACTTTCAGCTTTAGGCTTTAGAATGCTGTTACCCTCTTTTTTAGGGGCAGGAGTCTCATTATTTACCGCAAGGATAGCCTCTTTTTCTGATGCGCTTAGAGGTGATGCTTTTGCTTTCTTCTCTTCTGTCGTAGTTGAAGTAGCAGCAGTATTAGATTTTTCAGCATCCACCTGAGCCTTTGCTACGGATTCTGTTTCCGCTTTTTTAGCTGCTTTCGCTTTTTCCAGTGCAGCAGCTTTTTCTGCCTCTTCTCTGGCAAACTGTGCTTCCAGCTTTGCCTTCTCAGCTTCCAGCCTTGCCAACTCATCAGCCACTCTTTTTTTCTCTGCTTCTGCTGCGGCAATCGCTGTTTTCTCCGCGGCAAGTGTTTCTGCAGCAAGTGTTTCGAGTGCTTCTTTCTCCTGCTGCTGTTTTAGACGGGCAGCATCCAGACGCTCCTGGTCCTCTTTCACCTTTTTGAGTCTCTCTTCTTCTGCCTGTGCTGCCGCTTCATTTGCAACATTGACAGCAGATGTACTGATACTGTTCTCTTCCTCTGTCACACTCTTTTCTCCCGCAGCAGCAACAGGAGGGGTCATTGGTTTCTGTACCTCTTCTGCCTCATCCTCATCATCTTCTTCGTCATACTCTGCATCTTCCAGTGCTTCCTGCTTATCGGCAACCACTTTCAGGTCAGAGAGTAGCATCTTTTCTTCTACCTCGATCTTCTTTAAATTCTTCTCTATCGCAAAGGGATTTGCCCAAGTATAGCTGCTTGCACAAAGTAATATCGTCATCCATAATACCGGTCTTTTCATCTCTTACTTCCTTGTTTTAAGTGATTTCAAAAGGTCATTCACTCTTCTTAAAAAGAGGAACCATCTGTTCAAATCAGTCTATTATGTACTGGGTTCCAGTTGTTTTAACTCAAAAAACTCTTTTTGCAGGCGCTGATTTTCACGCTTCAGGATTTTCCCTTTTTTCAAAAGTGTCTGTTTTTTCTCTTTAAGCTGTGTCAATACAGTCACAGAATTCTCTCCGTAAATAAGAATACCGATATAGATACCAAAAACAAGAATACCGATGAGTGCCACTAAAAGTGTTTTTAGTGACAATCCTGCAAGTGCTCCTGCTTTTTGGGAATCTGACAAGGTAAAAGACTTTTAGTTTCTTGGGAGGCAGTCAGTACCGAGGTATTCGAACTGTCCAAGCTCTGCTTCTATTTCGAGTAGTCTGTTATATTTTGCAATTCTGTCAGACCGTGCAGTGGAACCTGTTTTGATCTCTCCCGTATTAAGTGCTACGGCAAAATCTGCGATGAAAGTGTCTTCACTCTCTCCCGAGCGGTGAGACATCACACAAGTATATCCTGAACGCTGTGCAAGACGTACGGTCTGCATTGTTTCGGAAACCGTACCGATCTGGTTCGGCTTGATCAGAATAGAGTTGGCAATATTTTTTTCGATCCCTTCTGACAAAATACTCACATTCGTTACAAAAAGGTCATCTCCGACCAACTGTACTTTGTCTCCGAGTACTTCAGTCAACTCTTTCCAGCCTTCCCAGTCGTCTTCACCCAGACCGTCTTCAATGGAAACGATCGGATATTTTTCAACCATATCCGCATAATATGCGATCAATTCTGAACTTGTCAACTCTCTGTTCTCTGATTTAAGTACATACATACCGGCTTCATTCATGATTTCAGATGCGGCGACATCGAGTGCGATCGCGATCTCTTCACCAGGCTTGTATCCCGCTTTTTCGATGGCTTTGATAATGACTTGCACAGGCTCTTCATTGCTCTTCAGGTTTGGTGCAAACCCGCCTTCATCACCCACGGCAGTACTCTCACCCATCTCATCAATGACCTTTTTAAGTGTATGATACACTTCTGCAGAAGCTCTCAGTCCCTCAGAAAATCTGTCAAAGCCGACGGGCATGATCATATACTCCTGGAAATCCACAGAGTTATTGGCATGTTCCCCGCCGTTAATGATGTTCAGCATCGGTACCGGCATCACCACTGCATTGGCGCCGCCAAGGTAACGGTAAAGCGGCATTCCCATACTCTTTGCTGCCACACGTGCTACTGCCATAGAGACACCAAGTACTGCATTGGCACCAAGGTTTCCATAGTTTTCCGTCCCGTCGACTTCTTTCATGGTCAGATCAATTTCAGCCTGATTGAACGGGCTCAGACCAACAAGGGCATCCGTAATAGGCCCGTTAACATTTTCACAGGCCTGAAGTACACCTTTCCCCATATATCGTGTTCCGCCGTCACGCAACTCCAGTGCTTCACGCTTTCCTGTACTTGCACCGCTCGGTACGATAGCACTTTCCGTACTCCCGTCACTTAAACTCACTGTTACACGTACAGTAGGGTTTCCTCTGCTGTCCATGACTTCTGTTGCCACAATTTCATCAATAAAAATCATTCGTATCCTTTTTTGTATTTCAATTATCTATATATTCTAGCAAAATTCACCCTAACCTTGAATGAATAGAACATAATCGGTTTCGCCTAGTTCGATGCAGGGGTAATCGGCTTCATCGTCTTCAAATAGGCTTTAATATACCCTGGCGTTCCGGAATGCTCTTTATAACCGCTTTTTCGTAAGTCATAATAGACAAATGGGAGATAGTGCTCTCTGGTGACAACCACTTTGGTATGGCCTTTTTTTGCCCATGAAAACATTGTATTTGCACCTTTTTTACCTACGTGAATACAGCCGTGAGACATGGCAGCATCATTCCCCATGTGAATAGCATGCCCTTGAGGTGTGAACCAGAGAGAGAAGTCCATATTGTTGATCCCTCTTGGATCCGGATGTGCCTTCGACATATAAAAGCGTTCTTTTCTAAAGATCGTAAAGATCCCCGAAGGGGTCTCATGTCCTTTCGCACCCGAAGAGATGACAGCAGCCCACCAAACGGTTCCATCACGATCCACCGCATAGGCAAGACCATCCGCTCCCTTTTCTCTCAGCGAAACCACAATATAATCCTGTCCTGTCAAATCAACGATCTTTTCCCCTGTACCGGTTGCGACCGCGAATTTTGTTTTACTGAGAGGAAATACTCTGCTCCTTGCATCCCCTGCACTTAAAACAGCTGTTCCCATAAGCAACAGTGCTGCTATGGTTAATCCAAATTTTCTCATTTTAAACTCCTCTATACTTAATTATAAATTATATTGTTTTTAACCGAAATTATCATTAAGAAATTTAAGTTCTGATATAATTTATGGATAAACTAAGAAAAAAAGGGAATTTAATGAAAAAAGTAGTCACACTCTCACTTATTGCGCTGTCGGCAATGCTCTTCTCTGCATGTAGCAGTAGTTCGGGGATCAATATGGATGCACAGACACCAAGCTTTCAAAATGGGGCACAGGCAGGATGTGATACAGCAAAAGGGGAGTACACAAAAGACCACCATGCCTTTAAAACAGACATGGAGTACCAAAATGGCTGGTTCTACGGACGTAAGCACTGTAACCCCGTAGACGCAAAACACTAAGAGAAACAGCATAGCGGAGCTGTACACCTCTCTAGCATTTGCAATCATTCGTCCTTCTTTTCCATCTTTGGAGGGAGTGGCACAAAATACCCTATAAGTAAAAGCAATCCGCCTACAACCATAAATGATACAATACGCTCTATGGTACCGGACTGTGAAAGCTCCACAAAAAAGAGTTTGAGTACCACTACGAGTAGCAGTGAAAAACCTCCCAGCCAAAAAGGACGATTTATATATCGTTTGGAAAGAAGCATCAACACAATGGCCACAATGCTCCAAAGTAATGAGAGCCCTGTTTGAAAATAGTCACTCTGCCATAGTGCAGATATGGTGTAGGGAATGTCCCGGTAGGCATGTACAGCCCTTGCAAAAATAACACTGGCAAGCACTAAGCCCAACAAACCCAAAGCACCATAACCCACACTTTGAACAGAATGATCTAGATGCACTTTGTTTCTATAGAGCCAAAACCCTGTGATCAATATAACCATTATTTGCATCATATCCAGTATATTCAAGAGAGGAAAATAATTCTGTACATACGGTGATATACGACCAAAGGCAGACACTTCCCACAGCAACAGGCATACAATCAGGGCACCTGCCCCTACGATCTGATAATACCTGCGATATACTTCAAGCCAATTGTGATATTGTGCAGGAAGTAACACCAGGAATGATGCAAGCAACGGTGCAGTCATCAGAGGCAAGAGCCCGAGACTCACTGCTTTGTATTCCTTTAATTCAACATGGTAATAGATCTCCATTGCTGCCACCAGCACCACAAACCAGAAGGTCAGTAAATGTAAAACTTTATCGTAGTGCCACTGATTACGGTAGAGATAAAGCATCCAAAACTGTAATAAAAACAAGGCAGTCAGCAACACAACTCCCCAATCGGCAAAAGGGTGAAAAAATAATGAATCACTGCCGATGAAATATAAAAATACACTCAGGGAAAAGGGCAAAGCAAGCTGCAGTAAACCGATAAGCATTCTCCATTTTAGAAGCCGCTCGGCAACAAGTAAAAGCACTACCGCTGCCAAAAGGACCAAAAGTATGTCTTGCCCCTGAATATAGCTGTGCCAATAGTTATGAAGCATAGAGAGGTTGGCTCTAAACCACCATATCATACCAACAGCTATAAATATTTTAGAGACATTTTTGTCAAAATGCGGAAGCCTCTGTTTACATGTATCTAACAAATAGGCTCCTGTATAGGCTGCAAATATCACCACAAGATAACCCAAATACTCTGCCGCTGTCAAGCCATGCCCCTCTACCGCATCAGGGTAGACAAAAAGAGAAACCGTAAGCAGCAACATACCAAAATAGCGTGCTATCTTTTGTTCCTGTTTGACTGCGATCCACATGGCACCGCAGGCTTCAAGTGACCACAGGGCGGCACTCACATCTGCATCGAAGATGTACGGTACGGCGATGGTGAAAAAGACAACCGATAAAGCTAAAAAGGAGTGTGCCAAAAGCCCTGTACGCTCTTTGTTTTTCAGTAGCCAGTACAGCCCTGCATACAGTACCCCCAATGCCACGGCACTATAGGCTTCACCATAGTCAAAATGCTGCACTAAACTAAGCTGTAGAGGAAGGGCAACCACCGGCAGACCAAATACCAAAGTGCCATCGACCAGGTTTTTAGGCTCGTATGGGTGCTTAATGGTAAAAAGAATGGAAATACTCAAATACATCATAAAGAAGATGAGTAAAAACGGCTCCGTACTCTCAAATATTTCTTCACGGTAGCGCAGTACACCCCACACCGTAGCGATGATAAAAGTGAAGACAAACCCAAGCACATTCAACACACGCCAGGAACGATACCAAGCCACGATGAAAATACCAAGATTCAAGAACACATAGTAAGAGAACAGCATCACATGAGAGCCGTCACCGCTAGACGTCAAGATGGGTACCATAAATCCCCCAGCTGAGGCGAAAAGTGCCAAGGGCAAAGCATCTTCAATCACCGCTAAGACTGAACCAATAATGACCACTAACAACATAAGTAAAAAAGCTGTTTCAAGGCTAAGAAGCCCATAGAACTTCAATGCCCCATAAATAACCAGGTATAACATTGCCACACCAAGCCCCTGTAACACTTGCCCATAAGCACCTTCTCGGTCTCTCAGCCTCCACCCGATCACCATGAGTACCACCGCTCCAAGTACGATCCCCCAAAGTCTCATCTCCATACTGATGATACTGTGCTCCGCTGCATACTTCACCAAAAATGCCAACCCAAAGAACAACACCACGCCACCGATGCGCACAAGTAGATTGCCCCCTGTAAAGTAGTTCCTGAGCCACGTCGTTACAACAGAAGATTCTGCCCTCTGTTGTGTTACGCCAGGTTCTCGGTACTCCTGCTTAAAGGTTTCGACACCAGAAATTTCCTCTCCTGCATCTTGTACCTCAACCGCCTCGTTCGTCACAACTTTTTCTGCTTCTTCAAAGCCAGTCCCAGGCTCTTGGTCTACTACCGTAGAGACCTCTGTTTGCTCTTTACCTCTACGTGATGTCAGTCCATACACCAGCTTCTCAAGATGTTTAATTTTGCTCTGCAAAACAAAGATCCAAAAGGCTAAGATGATGAAAAATAGTGCTTCTGTGTTCATAGGTTGTTCCTTTTAAATTTATATACACGACAACGATAGAGTGTAAGTTTAAGTTTTTACTACTCTTTGCTAAAGTTACTTCTCTCTTTCAAAAATTTTCTCATTTTTTCTCGATTTGTTTTATCCTTGCAAGACGCAGAGACTTTATCAAAAACTGTTTCTCCACGTTTGTCTTTCCTGTAAGGGTTAGCACCATTGTCAAGAAGTATCGCTATAGCTTCAAAATTATTGCACCTATGCGCTGCTGTAGATAGTGCGGTACTCCCAAACAAATCTTTTGAGTCCACATCGGCACCATGTTTTAACAATACTTGCAATAGCTTGGTATCATTAATCATCGCAGCCCAATATACAGGTGTTTTTAAATCAAATTGATCAAGTGCATACATATCTGCTCCTGCATCCAATAATTTTTCCAATGCATAAAAGTTATGATAATGGATACTTGCCCACAGTGCTGTATAGTTTGATTTATTCCTAACAGATAAATCTTTTAAGTTGGGTAATAATTTATCAAACGATTCATTATCTTTGTCTTTTATAGCTTGAAATATTGCATCATTGGAAGATAATTTTAATTCATGGCATTCTGTATGCGTGGAAAACAAAAAATCATTACATTTTTCATTCTTTATAGTTACAGATAAAATATCTGTATCATTGTTATAAGAGTATTGAACCATCTTGGCTTTTTGTTTAATAATTTGCTTTACTTCCAATATGCGTAATGCCTCATACATTCTACGACTATACATACTTTCTTCACGACTCTTAGGTTTTTTTATGTAATCAAATGCTGTATTGCCTTGATTATCTTTTAAATTCACATCTACATTTCCTTCAGAGAATTCCTCTACAACCTTCACAAATCCATGCTCCACAGCAATCATCAGAGGAGTCTGTCCTTTGGTATTTCTAAGATTTAAATCTATATTTTTATAGTGCCTTTTGCCATATAGATTATTTTTCTCAGCAGCTATCCAAATGAGTTCTCTTTTTCTCTCTGCACTCTTTTGTTTTCTTTGTTCTCTTCGTACTGTTGCTTCTATCGCTTGTCTTTGCTTTAATGCTTCTACCTCCTGTGCTATATTTGGATATTTATGATGTAAAGTCTTTACCCACTGTGTTGTGCTACTCACTTCTCGTTTGTAAAAAGATTTATTTAATATACCTGTTGGTTTTGCTCGCTTATATTCTCTTTTATAATCACTCAATGCATTATCTCTATTGGGTATATATCTCACCATGAACATATCAAAGAGATTAGAGGCAGGCACTAGTTTATCACAGGTATTTTTATTTTTATCTACTTCCCCAATATTCGCTATCTCACTTTCAATAGAATTCACATCATTCATATCATAATCATAAAAGTGATGTCCCATCCAATCTTCATTGGCTTTCGCTTTATTAATTTTTTCCTGACTGATAGCAAATTTATTTCTAGCATTTTGACGAAATCCACTGCCCATTTCAATCCAGTCAGTTACATTATGTTCTTTAAGTGCTGATTGAATACAGTTAAGTGCCAAATCTTTTTTTGTATCTGCAGCAAAAATATCATACATGCCTTCTGCTTCTATAAATTCTTTACTATAAAGTTCTAACTCTTTTTTGTAAAATATAATACGACTATCATTGAAATCATTGGTTGGATACTTCATATGAAATGAATTATTATAAGAGTTGTTACTTTGTTTTCCCAACATATAAAAAACGGAGGTATAAAGCAAAACATATCCCCCTACAATAAGGAAGAGTAATACCCCAATAACTCTTAGTGCCATTCGTCCACGGTACAGTATTTTATTGGGTGAAGCACCCTCTGCCTGTACTTTTTTATTCACATCTATAACGACACTTTTTACCAAAATATCATGTAGCATTTGTCTCTTCTTTGTAAAAAACATAATGAGAGGCAAAAGAATAAAGATGAGTTGAGGCAACATTTGCACTTCGGGGGAAGGTGCCGGACTCATCATATGCTGCATATTTCTAAAATATAGGTAGAAAGCAAATGGAATGATGCTTACAATAAATCTCACAGATGCTTTTAAAAATGATACATCATTCATCTTTTCTGTATAAATTTTAATACCTAAAAACTTCCCTCCAACTGTAGTTCTCCATCGGTTTATCGAAATAGCAAAATAGAGCCACAAAATCAAAATAGCCATAATAGGAAATTTTTCAATACCTACTATCATATAAACAAGCGACACAAGAGAAGAGACCACAAAGATATCTACAATAAAAGCCAATAACCTTACCCAAAACCCCGCATACTTCACTTCATTATTATTTTCCATCACTCAACGCCCCAGCCAACTTCTTAGCCCCTTTAAAATCTGCCTTCCCCGTACCAAGCTTTGGCAACTCCTCTACCTTATAGTATTCACCAGGTACAAAAAGAGGGTTCATCTCTAAAGACTTGATCTGCGCTTTGAGCGTTTCCAGTTCCATCTCACCCTCTAAAAGCAGTACCAGTTTTTCACCCTTTTTTGTATCGGGGAGTGCAGAGATGGAGATTTGGTCGTTTTCTCCAAGTAGGGTGACTATCTCGTGCTCTACTAGTCCTAAACTTACCATCTCTCCAGCCACTTTGGCAAAGCGACTGTAGCGGTCAACGATGGTGAGGAAACCATCTTCGTCTAAACGTCCTTTGTCACCTGTCACATACCAACGTATGCCGTCTAACTCTTTGATAACCGAAGCGGTCTTTTCAGGGTCACCGATGTAACCTTTCATAATCTGCGTACCCCCGATGAGTATCATCCCCTCTTCACCCGTTTTGAGCTCTTCAAAACTCTCTGGGTCTACTATTTTGAAACTGCTTCCGGGGACGGGGAGTCCTACAGTGCCTATCTTGTGTCCTACCTGTACTTTCCAAGAGTCCGGCATCAGTACATCTGGGATGTTTATGGACGCTACAGGTGTAGTCTCTGTGGCACCATATCCCTCGTAGATGTCATGCCCAAACTTTGCCTTGAAAGCATCGCGTATCTCTTTGGGCAGTTTTTCTGCCCCTGCGATGACCATACGCAGATCCTTGAACATCAAGGGATGCAATTTTTTATTACGTGTATAGAGTCTAAAAAATGTTGCTGTGGCAAAGAGCATCGTTGCTTCATATTTGGCTGCCATTTTCCCTATGCCAAAACCATCCGTTGGATCGGGGTGACACACCACGGGTATACCCTCTATGAGTGGCAAGAGTGTTGTCACCGTAAGCCCAAAGGAATGGAAGATAGGCAGTGTACCCAACATCACATCGTTGTCGTTAGGATTGATAAGCGTAATGGCCTGCTTGATGTTCCCCATCATATTCTTGTGGCTAAGTTCTATGCCTTTTGGTGTACCCTCGCTCCCACTGGAGAAGAGAATCGCTGCGGTGTCGTCTAAATATGCATTTTTCACATATAGCAGACTCAGCAATGATGTAGGCAAAAGTTTCACTGCCATAAGTGTAAGTAGCCCTTTGGCTTTAGACATACGCTCTTTTATCTCTTCGAGGTAGATGACCTCTACGCCTTTGAGCACTTCACTCAGATCAAAGCCTTTGGCTTTAAGTTTGGTCACAAACTGTTTGGAAGCAAGCACTTTTGTGATATTGGCTATTTTAAGGGCATGGAGTAACGATGCTTCTCCGCTGGAGTAGTTTAGATTGACCACTGTTTTACCCAGTGTCAGCAGTGCCATATTACCCATAGACCCACCCACAGAAGTAGGGAGAAGCACCCCGATGTTCTGACTCCCTTTAAGCTGTGGTTTCAATACAGAAGCTATCATCACCGTACCTGTGATAAACCTGTCACCACTCACCTCTATGCCTGTAGAGTCTGCCATACAGAGACGTTTTCCTGTCTCTTTTGCTGTGCGTATCCACGCCTTTTGTAGTACAGGCAAGGTATCGGCATAACTTTTCCAACTCTGCACAGAGAGGTCAAAGACAGATTTCTTTACCTCTTTTGCACCACTGTGTACACCCATCTCTACACCAAAGGTCACAGAGATATCTTTACTCTTTTTACGTTTCATCTTTTGTGACGCGTAAGAGAAGTTGTCTTCCCACAGTCCTCTCAGGTAAAAAGGTACGATGACTGCATCTTCTGCCTCTTTGGTAGCCACTTCAAAACCTCTTTGAAATGCACCTAAATGCCCATTGCGAGAGAGATGTCCTTCAGGAAAGAGTGCAACTGTCTCCCCACGGTTGAGTGCTTCAGTGACCAGTACCAACGCACCTTTGCTTCCACGACTGGAGATAGGAATAACCCCAAAGAAGTCTAAAAATGGTTTAAGATACCACTTCTCATAGTAGCTTCTCTCCATCACAAAACGTATCTGCTTTGGGTATGCCATTTGGAGGATTGCCCAGTCTAAAAAGGAGACATGGTTGCCTAAGAGTAGCACCCCTTTATCCGCAGGAATGTTTCTTAGCCCTTCCACATGCAAGCGGTACTTAAACCCTATAATCATACGCACCACATAACGCATAAGCGATTGAGGCAGTTTGATAAAAGTATATCCCATTCCTAAAAGTGCAACTGTCGCTACAATGTAAAACAAACTCTCTGAGGAAATTTGAAAATACCCAAAAAGTGCCGTAAGGATAAGAAACCCAAACATACTCACGTTTTGCATGAAGTTGTTACCTGCAAGTATCTTTCCCAGTATCGCTGAAGGTGTGGCGAACTGTATCATGGCATTGAGAGGGACAATGAAAAGCCCCGCTGAAAAACCAAACAAAAAGAGTGTAACCCCCAACGCCCATAATGTACTAAGTGTGGGGAGCATAAAAAGTGCAACAGTCACACCCAATGCACCCAAAGGGATGATACCGGTCTCGATGTAGTTTCTACTCACACGTCCTACAAACATGGAACCGACTATCATTCCCAATCCAGAGAGGGCAAGCAAGCCTTGTGCGGTCACAGTATCTGTCACACCAAGTGTCCCTTTGAGATACTCTCCAAAAATGGCTACTACCACCTGAGAGACACCCCATAAAATACTCAGACCTATGATACTCAACCATACTACTTCGTTCTCTTTAATCACATGAAGATTTGTTTTGAAATAGTGTAGATTTTTATACTCTTTTGTCTCAAAAGTCATACTTTCATCTATGGCTACAGGTTTAAAAGTTTTTGCCAATCGACGTGCAAAAAGGTACTCCACTATACTCGCCCCTATGAGCAGATACCCTACAGGTGCAATATAGGTCAATATCTCAGAAGGTATGATGCTCCTGTCTTGTAGAAGATTCTCAAAAAAAAGTGAGTAAATCACAGCACCCGCCAAAATGGAAACAATGGTGACAGACTGCACCAGGGCATTTGCAGGGGCTAGATTTTCGTTACCCGTCATCTCTTTAATCAGTCCGTATTTGGCAGGAGAGTAGATGGCAGATTGTGCAGCAAGCACGAAGGTAAGTACAAAGGCTACCCAAAACAAGCCCATGTAGTAAGAGAGCAGTATCAAAGTCGTGATGCCTATGGCAGCAGCCGAAGCATACTCCACCACTTTGACCTTAGGGTATTTGTCGGAGATGAACCCTGCAGGGGAGAAAAGAAAGATAAACGGCAGTAAAATAAGTGCATTGACCATGGCTGTAAGGACGATAAGTTCGGAACCATCGTAGGCTTTAAAAATCGTATTTTGCAAAATAATTTTATGCCCCAAGTCAGTCATAGCATTAAGCAAGATAATGAAAAGGTACGGGGTAAACCCTGAGATCTTAAATAACTGTTTCATTACGCATCCTTTTTGATGGTATTTTTGTGTGTCTCGACAGTATGCATATTGAAGATGTATGGCTTCAGTGTCAGTACCAAATCAAAGAGCAACTCATAACGGGCATCATGAGACTCTTTATCATCTGCAAGAAGTTTGGAACCTATTTTATTCTCTTTTTTTGCCAATACTTTCGCATCGGATACATAGGCATCTAGCAATGAGCAGTCAAGCCCCAAAGCATTGGCACGTTCAAGTATCTCTGCTACTTCCACCTCTTTTTTAGAATACCCTTTGGCACGTTCAAACAGATATCCTTTATCTTGGTACACCATTAGGGTTTTTTCGTCCATATTCAGAAGTGTCAAAAACTCTTTTTTTGTGTACCACTGGTTATCTCTAGCACCAGAGATAAGTTCAAGTGAACGCACCATCATCTCAAAGCTTCTATCAAAGTCAAATGTGTTGTCTTGAAAGATACTTTTTATCTCAGAGATAGAGTAGGAGAAATTATGTTGTAAATATTTGATAAACTTGAGTATCTGTACGCAAGACTCATCGTAGAGGTGTACATTGGGTTTTGGTTTTTGAGGTTCGGGGAGTAACCCCTCTTTAATGTAAAAAAGTATCGTTGACTTACTCTCATCACTCAGAGCCATAAGTTCTTTCATCTTGTATGCCATCACTAGTCCTTTATCTTTAACTAATGACAGTATAAACTATTTTATCTTAAAGTGTAGAGTGACGCTTTACACTTTTTATGTTTGAGCAGATATTACTCTTGCATTTCACTTTCATCGACAGTCAATTCAGAGCCATACCCAAGCGCTTCTTTGATCTTCGCTTCAATTTCAGCCATCATTTCAGGATTCTCTTTAATGGTAATTTTGGCATTCTCTTTACCCTGTCCCAATTTCTCAGAACCATAAGAGAACCATGCACCTGATTTATCTACAATGTCCATCTTGACACCATAGTCTATCAGCTCACCCACAAATGAGATACCCTCACCGAACATAATGTCAAATTCAGCCTGTCTGAATGGCGGTGCCACTTTGTTTTTCACCACTTTTGCTTTGACACGGTTACCGATGCTTGACTCCCCCTGTTTTAAGGTCGCGATACGTCTGACATCAATACGGACAGAACAGTAGAATTTCAAAGCATTACCACCTGTCGTTGTCTCCGGAGAACCGTAACCCATGGTACCGATCTTCATACGGATCTGGTTAATAAAGATCACGGTAGTATTCGTTTTATGTAAGATCGCCGTCAGCTTACGCAAGGCCTGTGACATCAAACGTGCCTGAAGCCCTACGTGGGTATCTCCCATGTCACCTTCTATTTCAGATTTGGGTGTCAATGCCGCCACCGAATCCACGACGATCAGATCAACTGCACCGGAACGGGTCAACGTTTCAAGTACATCCAGAGCCTGCTCACCAAAATCCGGCTGAGAAACCAGAAGATTATCTGTGTCAACACCAAGGTTTTTGGCATAAACAACATCCAGTGCATGCTCCGCATCAATGAACGCACAGACCATATCTTTCTTCTGTGCAGAAGCGATGGTCTGCAGTGCCAAAGTGGTTTTACCTGAAGACTCCGGTCCATAAATCTCAATAACACGACCCTGAGGGATACCACCAATCCCCAAGGCCATATCGAGCCCAAGTGAGCCGGTTGAAATAGATTCGATTGGTTCGAATTCTTTATCTCCCAGTCTCATAAGTGTTCCTTTACCAAACGTTTTGTCT
The DNA here is from genome assembly GCA_027071315.1 of Sulfurovum sp. Lineage (GTDB taxonomy): Bacteria > Campylobacterota > Campylobacteria > Campylobacterales > Sulfurovaceae > Sulfurovum. Next base: position 4,140 of record JALSUP010000164.1, on the reverse strand, counting down.
ATCTGTTTGATCGCCATATCGAGTGCTTTTTGTTTGTTTGCGTCCATTGCCATTGTCATATCCTTAACCTTTAAGTGATGAATTTTATCTAAATAAATAGATATTGTTTAGTCTTATTGGCAGTTTAATACAAATAAAAATAAAAAGGCAAAAATATGTCATATTGTCATATTTTTCTTTCATACCTCTCTAAATTTCTTTTTTCAGAGCCTTATGATAAAATACACACTAATTCACTATAAAGAGTTCTCATGCCAAAAACCATTCAACTAGCCCACTCTCCCGATGCGGATGATATATTTATGTACTTTGCCATTAAGTTCGGTTGGGTTGATACTAAAAATTATGTTTTTGAAAATATCGGACTCGATATAGAGACGCTCAACGTAGAAGCCATGAAAGGCACCTATGATGTTTCTGCCATCTCGTTTGGTATGTACCCGCTTATTAAAGAGGAATATGCCCTGCTTCGTACAGCAGTAAGCTTTGGAGAGGGTTACGGGCCAAAACTCATACGCAGAAAAGATAAAAAACTCAAACGTAATTTCAAAGTGGCACTTTCCGGAAAATACACCACCAATGCCATGCTCTTTAGACTCTATTACCCTGAAGCCCGCCCCGTCTATATGGATTTTCTTGAGATCGAAGAAGCTGTTGTGTCCGGAAAGGTCGATGCAGGTGTACTGATCCATGAGTCTATCCTCGATTTTGATGAGAGCCTTGAAGTAGAAAAAGAGCTCTGGGATATCTGGGTCGAACTGGCAGGAGAAGGCTTGCCTCTTCCTCTTGGCGGTATGGCAATAAGAAGAAGCCTACCGCTCACAACTGCTATAGACATAGAAAACATACTCATTGACGGCGTCAAAGTGGCCAACGATAAAAAAGAGGAACTCTGTGCCAAACTGGAAAATGAGAATCTGGTACGCATCTCTGATGAAATGCTCACCAAATATCTTGATATGTATGCTTCGGATGAATCGGTAGCACTTTCCAAATTACAGCTAAAAGCACTTGATACACTCTATGAAATCGGGTTTAAGCATGGAATGTGGGACACGCCTATGAAAACAAAGGATTATCTCATCCCTAAAGAGTACAAAGAACTCAGAGAGCAATAAAGGAATCATCATGTTCTTTAAAACCATCGATTTTTCTAAATACGCCAGTATCAAAGTAGGTCAACCCACCAAAGTACTGATGCTTGAAAGAGGAGATGCCATTCCTGAGGACCGCTACCTCATCGGAGGGGCCAATAACCTTCTCGTCTCTCCAACTCCTCCGGCACTCATGATGCTAAGCAAAGATTTTGCCTACATTGAAGAAGAGGATGATATGCTGATCATTGGGGCTGCTATGCCTACAGGACGTATTGTCTCCTATACTAAGAAACATAATGTCGCCGGTTTTGAATTTTGTGCCAAACTTCCCGGTACGCTGGGTGGTATGCTGGCCATGAATGCAGGTGTCAAATCATATGAAATCTTCAATATACTTGAGAGCATTGAAATTGATGGGAAATGGATAGCCAAAGCAGATATTCCCCATGGCTATCGCTTTTCAAAACTAAATGGCATCGCAACTGCAGCAAAATTTAAAAAGCGCCAGGGCTTCGATCAGGCACTTTTAGATGATCTGCTGGCCTTACGTTCCAACCAACCCCACACCCCCTCGGCAGGCTCTGCCTTTAAAAATCCGGAAGGTGACCATGCCGGTCGGCTGATTGAAGCGGTAGGGTTAAAAGGGTACAGGGTTGGGGATATGTCCTGGAGTGAAGTCCATGCAAATTTTTTAGTGAATTTGGGACAGGGTAGCTATGCAGACGCAAAGACCCTGATAGACCTTGCAAAAAGCAAGGTAAAAGAGAGATTCGATATTGACTTGAAAGAGGAGATCAAGATCCTCTAAGCCTTACTAGTTCGTTTCTTCACCCATACCTGTACAACGTACACATCTGATAAAGTTTGTTTCAGATCTTTTTCTTTTGTAAATATAGGCATCGGCAGGGTAAACCACATAGTACTTACCTTCTGTTGTCGGTGTCGATGTCCAGAAATCTTTGTCTCTGAAATGCGTAAACACCTGTCCTTCGATTCTGTGTACATGCTGCAATTCATCCGAAGTCGGAAGTCTCCAGTCAGAATACCCTGCATAATAGAGTGAACGGCAATAACTCTTCGCATGGTTCCAGGTACCCGCTTTACCTGAGTTTCGAGTTCTGGCATAGGCACCGTCTTCTGCATCAGTATAACGCTGGTCCTGCCACATTAAATTGACATCCTGTTCCAAATATGTCAAGTCTTCATGACACACTTTAGCTGATTCTACAGGCTCAATAGGAGAGAGATCTCCTCCGGCCATTAAAAATACTGTTGACAATACCATATAGAACGATATAAGACTTTTTCTCACAATTTTCTCCTTGTTTATCCAATAATATTTGCTATAGTAATATAAGATTACTCAAAGCAAGCTAAAATCACTCACTTTATTTGTCTATCTGCCAAAATGTGTATTTTTAGGGATGAATGTCTATCTTTGTGCCGTTTTTAACAGCACGCCATAGTCTGTCCATCGCTTTGTTGCTTATGGCGATACATCCTTCCGTCCAGTCATGCGCAAGCGTATAGTTGTCTCCCCGACCGTCAGCATTCCATTTAGGCTGACCGTGAATGGTAATATACCCTCCCGGTTTTAAGCCTTTCTTCCGTGATGTACGTCTGTCCTGTGCATCAGGGTAAGAGATCATGAGTGATCTGTACAGTCTCGGATCACACTTTTTTCGGACAATGCGGTAAGCACCTTCCGGTGTTTTATAGTCACCGGCACAGAGTTTGTCACCCCTGTCACAGTTTTTTCCCATAGAAATGCGAAATTCATCTATCTTCTTACCTTTTCTATAGGTATAGAGCTGTCTCTTTTTCTTATAGACAACAATTTTATCTATTTTAACTGCCTGATTCATTTCACTGCCCCGGGAGAGACTCTTGCGGCACTCTTTGGTTGCATAAGGTGTTTTATCAAGTTTGCCAAAAGAGCGATACTCTCCACACCCTGCTATCAATAGCCCCACAATCAGAATACCTGTCAAAAACATATATCGCATACTTCTCTCCTTTTCTTAAATCAACCCCAGTCTTCGTTCTGCCTTTGTGCTTTGTGTTTGTCTTTTTTGTAAGAGCTGCCGTTCTTGAGTTTTTGCAAACGGTTCAGGTTACTCATTTCTGCATCTCTAAGATCATTAAATGCTTTATCGCTGAATGTATCCACGCAACAGGTTTGAAGATAGACACGTTCAATATAGCTCTTGAGCTGCTGATGATACTCTGAGTCTAACTGTACCGCTTCTTTTTCATCAAACTTCTTTTTTAGCTGTTCAAATTTCTGAGTAAAACTTTCCGAACAGACATTTTCGTCTCGAAACATACGAAAAAGATTTTTACTGACCTTTTCCAATTCTGTAATGTATTTTTGTCGGTTGAATTTGTCTATCTGTTTTTGTGTATATCGGATACGAATCTCCCTACTTAATGGTCACAGGTACGCCTTCACGTACCGCATACCAGAGTTGATTCATTGCCGAATTGGTCACAGCCACACAACCCTGCGTCCAATTTCGGGAGAGTGTGTATTTGTCGCCTTTGCCGTCTGCATTCCAGGTCGGTTGTGCATGAATGGTAATATCGCCCCCGGGGTTCACACCTCTTGCGGCAGCCCGGGCTTTGTCCTGGGGTCTTGGGTAAGAGATACACAAAGAACGATAATATTTTGGAGAGCAGAGCTTGCGATGGATCCAAAACTGCCCTTCCGGTGTTTTATTGTCACCTCTCTTTACTTTAGTCCCTACAGGATTCTTCCCAAGAGAGACAGGGAACACAGAAGTCACTTTATTGCCTTTATAGAGATACATCTTCCGTTCTTTCTTGATCACGACAATACGGTCGATACGTTCCGCTTCAAGAAAATCATTGGCTTCCAGCATCTCCTGTTTACACTCTTTAAGTGAATACCTGTTGCCTTTGACATCAGGAGAACATCCCGTTAAAAAAAGCAGTGCCAGTGAGAGGGTTATAAAAATTATTTTTTGAGTATGATACATAGAGCTATTGTAACAAAAATAGATAAAAAGAAAAAGTATTTAAG